>CAJLFL010000059.1 GCA_905205855.1 uncultured Eubacteriales bacterium
ACCCTGTTTTTTTCTGCGTGTGCGTTTTATTTATACCGAAATGGGAGGGAGCATATGCTCATAGGTTTTATCGTTCGATTGATTGCGGCAATAGTTTTTCTTGACGTGTTGCTGTGTCATGACAAAAAGGAGAAAAAATGAAACTCATCTATACAAAAAGGAATATAAAAAGAAAGAATAAAAACTATACGGTAATGATACCGGAGGGAACCGGTAGAATTGTCAATAATCGGGAGGAGCTTGTTGACGCTGACCGCAAGGGGCTCAACACAATTTTGATGTCGGCGCTTATCATGATGGAGAATCCCGATGCCATCGTATATTTTCCGTTAAAAAAGCCACTGGCGGAAATCTATTATTATCTTGATTATGATTATTTTCATGAAGAGGATAAAAAGACTCAAGCGGATATGGTGTTTCTGCACCGTGCCGGGCAGCTGCCGATTTCTGCCTGGAAGGAAATCAGGCAGTCTCTCAAATACACGCGCGGAGTCAAAGAGATTATGAAGGTCGATGTTGACGCGGCATATGAGGCCGGTTGTATTGCGCGGGGTCAGTATGAAAAAACAGATCATTACTATAAAAGTAGGGATTTGTTTTCGTTTGCAATAGAATATGATACCATGTTTTTTTCGGGCGGCTGGTACGCGTTTATGGATCTGTTTATTGATTTAAAGGAAATGCTTGACTTGCCGCTCGAAAACAGGATCAAAGGTAATTTTCTGAATGATTATATTTACTTTTACTACGATTGTAAAAATCCCAAGATTGAGGGGCCGGAGCTCGGATTCTATGATAGAAGTGCGCTGACTCCCCGTAAGGCGTAAAATTTTTGGAGTAGGCATTCTCTGTCTATGCGTGTTATTACAATGGTATATAAGGTTGGCAAGCTTAGGTAGAAAGGAAAATGTATGATTAAAATAAAAGGAAGTTTTGCAGAGGCGATTATCTATTCTGAGGTGTTGGACAGTAATTCGGAGGGATTGATAAAGGCCTTATGCAACAGTGTTATTAGCGAGGGCAGCAAGATAAGAATCATGCCGGATGTGCATCCCGGAAAAGGGTGCGCGGTGGGATTAACTATGACGCTGACGGATAGGATTGCGCCCGGCTTAGTGGGCGCTGACATCGGCTGTGGCGTAGAGGTTGCCCTGGTAAAGACGAAACGGCTGGAGCTGCAGCAGCTTGATAAGGTGATTCAAAACAAAATTCCGTCAGGGATGCAAATTCGGCAGACGTCGCATCGCTTTGCGGAGATGGCAGAGCTTGAAAAACTCCGGTGTGCAAAGCATATCCGCATTGATAAAGCCTTGCTTGGAATCGGAACGCTTGGCGGCGGAAATCATTTTATCGAACTTGACAAATCCGACAGCGGATATTACCTGGTGATTCATTCCGAAAGCCGTCACCTCGGCGTTGAGGTGGAGCGTTATTACCATGAGCTTGCCTATGCGCGCACAAAGAATAAGGTTCCGTATGAATTTGCTTATCTTGATGGAGAATTGTTTGACGATTATCTTCACGATATGAATATCGTTCGGGATTTTGCGAGGCTGAACAGGCAGGCAATTGCAGCCGATATCATGAAAAGCTTGAAATTCACGCAGCTGACAAGTTTTTCGACCGTACACAATTACATTGATACGGAAAACAAAATTCTCCGCAAGGGCGCCATCTCGGTACAGGACGGGGAAAGGATGATGATTCCGCTGAATATGCGTGACGGTTGTTTGATTTGCAGAGGCAAGGGTAATACGGATTGGAACTGCTCTGCACCGCATGGAGCAGGCAGAGCATTGAACAGAACGAATACGGTCAATGCGTTTACGTTGTCCCGGTATAAAAAGGAAATGCAAGGCATCTATTCCACAAGTATCAGCCGCGATACGTTGGACGAATGCCCGATGGCGTACAAGGATTCCGAAACGATTGCGGAACAGATCAGCCCAACGGCAGAAATCATCGAAAAACTAACCCCGGTGTATAACTTTAAGGCCGGGGCAAAGTGATGCATAAGGCAAAACCAGCAATCCCGCTTGTATCATGCGATTTAGAAACACAAGTGCAAAGCTCAGGAGTGTGTGCCCCATTCAAGATTATGCCCACATCCTCCTCAAGAATATATCCAAATTAGCTTGTTCGCCCTACCGAAATGAGAGTGTGAAGAAAAGTTCTCACACGCCCTTTTTAGCTCTGTGCTCAGACTGTAGACTGATTGGACGGCTATTTTATCTACTCCTTTAAAGATCATGCCAATAACCATTCAATGATATTTATCTGCTTTATACCTTCGTAATTTGTTCCATTGCCAATATCATCAAGGGTTAAAAGAGTTTTAGGGTAATTATCTTTTATCTCCTGCAATGGTGCTAATTCGCGTTCTAAGGTCTTTTCGTCAAGTACACTTGCAGAAACCTGATAATATTCAACCTCGTTCATATTGGTTGCGATAAAATCCACTTCTTTTTCCGCCAACTTCCCAATATTAACCCGATTCTTTCTTCTTAAAAGCTCAAGATAAATCACATTTTCAAGAAGATGCCCTAAATCTGTTGCGGATTGGCTTATCATGTGATTTCTGATTCCGCTATCTACAAAATAATACTTACCGAGAGTTTTTAAGTATTGTCTGCCCTTTATATCGTATCTCGTTGCACGATAAAGAATATAGCTGTCGGTCAAAGCTCTTAAATACGTCTCAACTGTATTCGGTGAAATCTTCCTGCCACTTGATATCAGTGTGTCGCTTATTTTCTTTGTCGAGATAGGACTTCCTATGCTTGACGCAACAGTTTTTAGTATGTTCTCTAATACAGAGATATCACTTATTTTCTCTCTTGTTGCAACATCTTTTAAAAGAATCGTATTGTAGATACCCTCAATGTATTGATTGATAACTTTTTCATTATTTTCAAGATATGCGACATAAGGGAATGAACCATATCTTAAATAGCGATCAAAGATTTCTCTTTTACTTTTACCGGTAGTTTTTGTCGCTTCGTAATATTCTTTAAATGAAAAAGGTAACATATCAATCTGAATGTATCTTCCTGAAAGCAGTGTAGCAAGCTCGCCCGACAGCAGATAAGCATTTGAGCCTGTAATATAAACATCACAGTTTTTCTTTATAAAAAGACTGTCAACAGTTTTTTCAAATTCACTGCATTTTTGCACTTCATCTATAAAAATGTAATTATTTTTTTCAGAAACAAGTCTTGAGGTTATATAATTATATAATGCTTTATAATCAAGTAAATCGGCATTTTCAAGTTCTTCAAGATTAACCGATATAATCTGACTGTCCGCTACACCTGCCTGCTTCAAATAGTCAATATACAACTCAAACAAGGTAGATTTACCGCATCTTCTGACCCCGGTAATAACCTTGATAACCTGCTTATCTTTCAGCGCTATTAAATTATCTAAATATTCTTTTCGTCGAATCATTTTTGCACCCCATCTCTTTAATTCTATATTAACACAAAAAAGTTAGTTCGTCAACAGTTTTTATTCAAAAGAGAAAAAACTTATAAAATCAGACAATTTATTTCTGTTTTTTGCTGCGAACCGATTTGTTTTGATATGAAAAGCGACTTCGTAAATTAATTCGAAGTCGCTTTCGTTTTACTTGATATATCATTCGGAGAAATGCAGCCTACCTGCTTCATACATTTCTTTGCAACGCTAATTGGAGCAATGTCTTTCATTTCAAACATCATGAAGTCATTGCCGATATCCACTTCAATAATTTTTCAAAGATTTCCTTTCATTGCTCAGGTGTATTTGGTATTTTACGAGGTAAAAAGTCAACATCAACAGTTACTCTGCATACTTGGACTTTTCCAAGGAGTTTCCTCCTCTGCAAGGAGGCAGTATATGTCCACACGCTCCATTATCGCTCCATTGCTCCGCTTTGCCTGATGGTTTTATTTCGTTTTATGATATCATAGGTCAGCAGCGGGAGCGGTTGGCTCCCGGACACATAGACGATTTTCTTGAATTTTTCGCTGTCTGAAAGGGCGGCAGACGCTCTGCGCACGTCATCCATAAACCCTTCTGCCTCTCTCTCGTCCTCAGTTACCCAAAACTGAATCATCTTTGATTCTTCATTAACACAGATCCGCATACTGCCGCCTCCTTTCCTCATCATGCTTAAGCACTTTATGTTTAAAGTATCTTCTTAATTCAATTTTTTATACCCATGTTTTAGGCAGATCCCGATTATAATATATCATTATTTTCAATGACTCTCCGTTTTAAACCGACCAGGCAGCTAATCGGATTAGCTCCGCTGTTTTTGCGTTTTCGCGCCTGCCGCGCACCGCACATTTCTTCCGCATATTGAATCATTATTTTTGAAAACACCGGCATCGCAATGCTGCATCCGCAATATCTTTGGATAAATTCCGCATAGGCATCCTCCAAAAATACCACTGCTCCCTCCTGCGCCTCATAACTCGCGTGCAAATATTCATAAATCGCAAGTTCTACACTTGCGTTCGCTGCCGTCTGCTGTTGCAAGTTATATACTGCATTCAATCGGTAGCTGCCGCTGAATCGATAATGTTGATTGCGCAGCCGAAAATAAGCCCGGATTGCCTTTGACACAATCGCTCCGCGCTCGGCATCCAATCTTTCCAGTAGGTGAAAATCCTGCCGCTCCTTCGGCACCGAATAGTAAAACGGTATTACGACAATCCGTTTTAAAAACGCCTCGTCCGACCCTCTGGTCAAAAGCGGATGATTGGTCGCGAGCAAAAATTTTGCTTTGCACTGAAATTTCACCCTGTCCTTGTACTTCACATCGGCCGACACGATATCGTTGCCGGTAAACTGCTTTAATTTGCTTACCGACCTTGCGTCAAGCGGCTCGGACGGCAAATCCGGCGATATGCATAACGCCTTTCCATCAAGATCCGATGCGGCAAATCTTTCGCTCAGCTCATGAATATCCATATCCGATACGGCGTCCTCGTCAAACATCCTGCGTATTAACGCGGACAAAACTGATTTTCCGCTGTTTGCGCATCCCTGAAGCAGAAACAGCACCTTCGCATGGTTATCCGGCGTGAGAATGTAACCGATTATCTCATAGATCCTCTGCACAAGCGCATCATCCCCGCCTGTGATGTTATGTAAAAACGTTTCAAACACCGATGCCGCCGGCCCGTCATAGTAATACCTGCAATTTATGTGATATGTCGTGAAGTATATCGGATCATGCGGAGTCAGTGTTCCGGTATCAATGTTTAAAACACCGTTTTGGAATGAAATATACCTCTGATCATCATTTTCCGGCTTCCATAGCAGATTCGGTTCATACTGTATGAAATTCAGGATATCTGCCAGACACTTTGAGCTCCCGCTCTTGCCAACATCCACACGGCACACCTCAATAATTTTACGTTTCACTGCGGCATCAGACATCTTTTTATAGTACTTTCCGGTATAAAAATAGATGCTCTCCCCGCAAACCCGCATCGGTGCCGAACGCATAAAATCCTGTGCAATATTGTAGGGTTCCCTTTTCTGTTCAATTCCTGCTTCCTCCCTTTTCCTTATCGCAGACATCACATGGTGCAGCGGCGAGGGATTCACTAAAGCCTGGGGCGTATGGGCATACGGTGCATCGGCTGCCGGAGCGGGAATAACGCCTAGGTTCGTGTCTGGTGCTGTCGGGACAGGAGAGAGTGTCTCATTCTGCGCTATGTCCGTCGGAGCGGGCATGCATTGCGCTGCCTTTTCCTCCGCCTCGTTGCGTTCCATTTCTCTGATGATTGCCTGCCGTGTTGCCTCCTCCATCTGCTCATTCTCCATTGCAGCCATTTCTTCTTTCGTGTAAAAGATGATCGGTGCATTGGGGTCGGCCTCCCTATCCTTTATGATCACAAAAGGTAAGGTACAATTTTCTGATCTGACCTTCTTTTCCGCCTCTTCATATGTCATGTTATTTCCATCCTTTCTGTCTCTTTTGTTTCTCCCCAGTTTTCTGTGATACCTCCATTGTACCACGGCAAATCCGCTTTGTATTCCCCAAAACATTCACCCTGCGAACCCTTGTATATCAAGGCTTTGCGCAATTTTTTGAAAATTTTCTCTCCATTTTTTCGCAAAAAAAGAACTCCCATTGCGGGAGTTCACATTTGAAATTATCCTTGCGTTTTATATTTTCACACTACTCATTTTTTACACCGAATTCCTTATCAATTTCTTTGATTTTATCTTTTAGGCTTCGTATTTTATCCGAATAATTTTCGTTCCCCTCCAGCGCCTCTGCAATATCACGATGGCGCTTTTGCATATTCTCAAGATGATTTTCAAGCATCCCGATATATTTTTCAAAACTATCAATAAAATGATCAATCCTCACCAGCAACCCGTCTTTTGCAGCGCCGAGTTCTATGTGGTACCGCCCGTTGTTTTCAATATACACAAATGGCTTATGTTTCATCATTTTCGCCGGCAAAATCACGTCAAACCCCCGATAGGAAATCACCTTTGATTCTTTTTTGCAAAGCTCATTTGCCATAAGCAGACGATAGAGCGTTTCACGTAAATCTTTGCGTTTTTCCCTTTGATAAACAAAATGATTGCTTTTGATAAAATCCTCATCAAGTTTTGCTTTTTGGATAAGTTCTTCCTGACGCTTCATTTTATCCGGCATTTTGAGCAATTCCATTTTGAGTTTGATCCGTGATTCGTCTATTTTTCGCTGCAGTGATGTATATTTCGAAAGCGCATTCGCACACTCTACTCTTTCCTTTAGAAGCGGATTTCCGATTGCAATCGCTTTTACCTCCGCATAATTCAGCACGGAATCATCAAGGTCTCCACAGTCCCGCCGATCTGCATTTCCGGAAAGAATACTTGCGATGACTCTCTGTTTGCTCTCCAGCAGCTGCCATGAATATGCGTCAAAACTCCCCTCTGTAATATAGCGGTAAATCGCAACCGTCTTATTTTCATTGCCCCGGCGAAGAATCCTGCCCTCACGCTGAACCATATCCGCAGGTCTCCACGGCACGTCCAGATGGTGAAGTGCGATAAGTTTGTTTTGAACGTTTACGCCCAAACCCAGTTTAAAGGTTGATCCGATCAGGATACGTATTTTCCCCATTTGTACTGCCGAAAACATCTCTTCTCTTTCCTTTTCGCTTTCAGCGTCATGAATATATGCAATTTCATTTTCGGCCGCCCCCATTTTAACAAGCAGCCGTTTCATTTCATCATACAAGTTAAACGCAGCCTTTGGGGTCGAGGTATCACAAAAAATAATCTGCGTTGATTTTTGACTCTTTGTTTTTTTGTATATATTCATAACGTTTTCGGCGCAATGCACCGCCTTGGATTCATACGTAAACGCGGCATTTTCATTGACAAGCCGCATATCAAGCGCGGCCTTTCTGCCGTCCGTTGTGATCTTTAACATATTGTCAGTTTTGGAATCTACCCGGCGGGCGTGAATGTTATCGGCTCTCTTTGCAATATCATTAAGATAAAGTCTCAATTCCTCTGTCCTTACAATTTTATCATCTGTGTATCCCACAAAATCCGGGATTTCGTTCTCTCTGTTTACCCGATGAAAATCGGTAATCAAAGCAAGAAGGTTTCCGAGTTCCGGCAAATTATGAAATTTTGAAAATCTTGTTGCCATTCTGAATTTGCTCGTATCGACACCGAGTTCTACATCGGTAACCTTTTCGGCAAACATACCAATCCATGCATCAAAACTCTGCAGTCTAAAAAGCGACAGTGTATCAGGCTGCAAGTACTTCTGCATCACATAAGCATCGGTCAGCGAATTTGTAATTGGCGTCCCTGTTGCAAATACGACGCCTCTTCCGTTATTTTGCTTCTGCACGATGCGAACCTTTTCATACATATCACCGCATTTTGCAGAACCGCTTGCCGAAATTCCTAAGACATTGCTGATTTTTGTTTTAACTGACAAATTCTTATAATGATGCGCCTCATCGACAAACAAAGTGTTTATCCCTAAATCCTCAAAACACGCCGTATCACAAGAACACCCGGCTGCGCTTTTACCAACGGGAATTTCCCCAAAGCAACTATATGCAATGATAATTCCGTCATAGCCGCCGTTTTTTATGTCATCGATCGCAGCCTTCCTTTTACCCGGTGTAAAACAAGAGGGTGTAATACAAAGAATGCATGCTTTGGGATACAGCCTTTGAAACAGGCTCTTCCATTGCCCGACAATGCTGTTCGGAACGACAAACATATTCTTTTGTGATATCCCCATTTGCCGCATTTTCATCCCTGCGGCGATCATAACAAAGGTTTTTCCGGCGCCCACCTCGTGGGCGAGCAGCGTGTTTTGTGAAAACATAATTCTTGCTACCGCATTTCTTTGGTAATCGAACAGATTTTCTTTTTCTGACATTTCCGGAAAGGTTAAAAAGCTTCCGTCGTAATGCCGGGCAACACTTGACGCATAGGTTTTGTAATAGATATTTTCCAGTCTCTCCCTTCTGTTTTTATTCTGCCACACCCAACTTTGAAATGTTTTGATGATTGTCTGTTGTTTTTCCGCAGCCAGCATCGTTTCCTGATGGTTAATCACACGTCTTTTACCCGATTTTACAGTAGGACACGCAATCTCATCCGTTATGACAATCGAACGCATATTCAGCGTTTTTTCTATAATTTGCAGCGCTCCCATCCGCTCTGTTCCGTACGTATGATCGGACTTAAATTGTCCTTTATATCCGGATTTAAACGGAATCTTCCAGATTGCGTGCTCGGCGTCATGTTCTGTGTAACACGATATTGTTCCCTTTTTATGCAGGGCGCAACATTCACCCAGTAAACACCTTATAAATTCGTCAATAATATCCTCCGGCAGCCACGGAGAACCAAGCGTCACATAGATCTCGTTTGCAGATATTTTTTGTGGAATCACTGTTTCGAGCGCTCTCACATTATTACTAAAATACCCTTTATACTTTTTATCCGCATTCCTTGCCGATTTCAGCTTTTCAACCACTCTGCCCGAAAGATATTCTTCTGCGGTTTCCCAGCCGCTATAAAAACACTCGTCCCAACGATCCGGGTTCTGATAAATAGCCCCGCCAAGTTCTGTAATAACATCTTTAAGACTCATTCCCGTAATCTGTGAAATATATGCAATATCAACGATTCCCAGCCGATCCATCGAGATCCGAAGTCCCTCTGCCGCATTTTTTGCAAATACGCCGTCAGCCCTTTTATCCTTAAGAAAGGGATTTACCCAGCCGGGAGGCAGATCCATTCTTGTTACTCTTTCAATATGTGCGTTTTCTTCTTCCGTTTCTATTTCCGTCTTGCATTTTGCATAGAATGCAAGCCAGCTTATCTCTTCAAGGCATTGAAACCTCTCACATAACCTAAAATACAGATTGTCATCTGCCTCCTTTTTGTCATCTGTCAGCAATCGCACAATTTTTTGTATGCCGGATTCCTCCATATTTAGTACAATCTTTCCGCCATAGCAGCGAACCTCATCGATTCCGGATATAAAAAAGTATTTTATATGACGCGCGTCCTTTGTCCACACACAGTTTCGCTCGCAGTTATAATTTTCGAAAAAGAATCCGATCACCGTCATGAGTTCTTCCGGCAAAGCATTATCGGCGCTGATCCGCATGGCAAAGCAGTCGTTTTTCATTCTTATTTCAGCCTCAAACGGAGCAGCCTTATACTGCTGAAACAAGCTATAAGCTGCGTTTACTGCTCCGTATGCTTTTTTTACAGTATCACGGTTGTATGTTTTATAAAATTGTCTGAAACAAGCTCTGATATCCGGCATATCCTTTGCACCTCATTATCATGGATAATTCCATGATACGATACCGGATGTACCATAAATAGCACACAAAAAGCGACGGGATCACCCCCGTCATACATACGATTTGCGCGGTACACAAGATAGTTGGATTTCATCACAATATCATTC
>CAJLFL010000060.1 GCA_905205855.1 uncultured Eubacteriales bacterium
CAAAATCCACCACTTTTTTAGAAAATTTTCAGAATTTCAGATATAAGAAAAACCAATTTTTAGGGTGAAATTTTATGACTCAGGAGAAATTTGAAGAACATACATTTTCCGAACCATGGATTGCGAATGGAATCAAACAAAGTTATAAAGAGTGGGGTTCACTGGCTACGATGGAAAAATTGACACGAGCGAACCCTTTTAAGTCAATTCCACGTATTTTTATAGAATCGCCAACCGGGACAGGAAAAAGCTCCTTTGTATTGCGAAAAATTCTTCCTCAGATTGCATCGGATAAAATGCGGCGCCGCAAAAGCGTATTATACTTAACAAACAGAGACGCATTGAAATTGCAGCTCGGAAATATTATGAAAACATCAGTATGCGGTTTTACGGAATTGCAGTCACAAGATGATAAACTGAAAAGTTATGTCTATCAAGACGGCGAAAACAAAGCAGTTATACATTTATGTAATTATCAGTCGATTTTAAAAATGCTGTTTAACGGATACCCAAATTCCATGCTCAATATAATCAATCCGGAAATCATTGAGACTGTCATATTTGATGAGGTGCATTTCTTTTTAGAGGATTCTCTGTTTAACCCGTTTACAAATCTTGTTTTTACAAGACTGATTAAGTATTATAATAATTCTGCTATGATATTTATGTCTGCTACACTGGATGCCAGCAAGGAATGGCTGCAACAAACTCTGCATAGCCTGGAAGGGGAATACCGTACAAACACAGGAAGAATTATAGAGCCAAAGTATATCTATTACAAAAATACTTACACACGGGGAAATTATAAATTTTATTTGTATTCAAGCTATCCGCAGCTTTATCAAAAAATTATATCCGCATCGCCCTTAGAAAAATGGCTGATATTTGTTTCGTCAAAGGATACCGGAAAGGCAATTTCAAGTATAATGTGCCAGGAATACGGCATACCGGCAACATATCTTTCTGCTGATAATAAAAATTGTAAGACATGGGATCAAATTATTCATAAGGGATATTTTGATCACCGTGTACTTGCGACTACCAAGGTTTTGGACAATGGCGTGAATATTGTGGATTACAACGTGAGAAATGTTGTGCTGCCGTTTTCGTATAAGTCCGATTTTATACAGATGCTTGGTCGGAGAAGAATTGCGGAGGATGAAACCATCAATGTTTATGTCGAAATCCCGGACAAGAGAAAATTGCTGACATATGTTAAAGAAACGGAAAGAAAGATTAACGAAATGGCAGCACTAAGGGACATTCGTCAATTACAAAAACTATGGCTCAGCGATAATAGGAGTATTAAAAAGTTGTTTTATATTGATGATAACGCTCGGCTATGTCCCAATAATGCCGCATGGTATAAGCTTAACGGTATATTACCGTTTTATAAGGAAATGCTGGATTCCATACTTGATT
Source organism: uncultured Eubacteriales bacterium (assembly GCA_905205855.1). Lineage (GTDB taxonomy): Bacteria > Bacillota > Clostridia > Monoglobales > Monoglobaceae > Ructibacterium. The sequence continues at coordinate 1,423 of CAJLFL010000060.1, forward strand.
ATAAGGCATATATCAATAAAATAAAATCATGGATTCCAGTGAAGAACATTAAAAGTGTAACATATTTAGACAGCATATCAGGAGAAAATCTCAAGACCGTTGATGAATTTTTGGAGTTTTATAAAGAGATACCTCTCATACCGAACAGCGTATATGAAGAATTTATGCGTATATATAATATGGAGTGCTATAACAACTATGCAGGTGATAAGCTTGCAGAAATGCTGAATTTCAAAAAGGCAAAAAATATTAGAAAGTCAACCATCAATCATGCGTTGGAAAAAATGAATAAACCGTACAGACTGATAAAGATAAAGAAAAAGTGGTTTTTCGTCAGAGCCGAATTGCCTTGATAGACTTCTCCGCAAAAAAACGAAAAGATAAACATATATTATATCTCTGAAATGCCGGTATATTCCCGGATGGAACATAGGGAAAGAGGTGTGCGCAGCATGCCTCTTTTTCTGTGTCTAAAAATCATTTTACGGAGGTATCAAGATGAACAGGGAAAAACAAATCTGCTCCGAATGCGGAGCGGGACTGAGAGAAGACGAGGTTATGAACTTTGACGGGCGCGTATTGTGCCAAGACTGCTATGACGACACAACCACGGTGTGTGAAGATTGCGGCACGCCGGTGTGGTGCAGCAACACCGTTGACGTAAACGGCAGAGCGCTTTGTATGGACTGCTATGAACGAAATTATACCACCTGTACACACTGCGGCTGCTGCGTGGCAAACGATGAAGCCAGCTACTTAGAGGATGATCCGTATTGCGATGAGTGCTATTCCAAGCTGGATGATGAAACCATTAAACCCTATGACTATAAACCCGAACCGATCTTCTACGGTTCGGGTTCTTTGTATTATGGGGTAGAACTTGAAATCGACCGCGGCGGCGAACGCAATGATTACGCAGATGCAGTGCTGAGTGCAGCAAATGTGCATGACCAACACATCTATGCAAAGCATGACGGCTCCATTTGTGACGGGTTTGAAATCGTATCCCATCCCATGACGCTGGATTATCACACAGACAACATGAATTGGCAGGAGGTTATGGATATGGCGCTGTCTCTCGGTTACCGTTCACACCAAACCGAGACCTGCGGCCTGCATATTCATGTCAGCCGCAAAGCCTTTGACGATGACTATGATTCCAAGGAAGAAAAGATTGCACGCGTGGTTCATTTTGTGGAGATGCATTGGAATGAACTTTTAAAGTTCTCCCGCAGAACCGAGTTTCATATGAGCCGCTGGGCAAGCCGCTACGGGATATCCACCACCGCTAAGGATACCTACAAAAACGCCAAGGCAAAACATAGCGACAGATATGTAGCCGTCAATCTTGAAAACTATGCAACCATAGAGTTTCGGTTGTTCCGCGGAACGCTGCGGTATCAAACATTCCTTGCGGCGCTGCAGCTGACTGATGAAATATGCCGGCTTGCTATCGGGCTGAACGATCAGGAATTAGAGGGAATGTCCTGGTCGGACTTTGTGATGCAAATCGGTGCGGATAAGCGCGAACTGATTGACTACCTGAAAGCAAAGCGGCTGTACGTCAATGAGCCGGTCGATACGGAGGTGGAATAAAATGTGCGGACTATTCGGATTTTTGCATTATGGGAAAAACGACATCAAAGGGCTTAGCGGAATCACCAATGTGCTTGCGGACGAATCTGCGGCGAGAGGTACGGATGCCGCCGGCATTGCATACCGCGCAAACGGCAGACTGCATATCACAAAGGATTCTAAGCCGGGGTATAGCATGGAGTTTAAGCACCCGGATTCCGTTAAAACGCTGATCGGACACACCCGGCACAGTAACCAGGGGAGCGAAAAGAATAACTACAACAACCATCCGTTTTACGGACGGTGCAAAAATACAGGGTTTGCCCTTGCACATAACGGGGTAATCATCAATGACCGTGAACTAAAAACAAAATACAAGCTGCCCAAAACCAAGATAGAAACCGACAGTTATGTTGCCGTGCAGCTTTTGGAGTACAAGGACAAACTGGATTTTGCAAGCTTAAAATTCATGGCGGAACAGGTCACGGGCGGATTCAGCTTTTCACTCCTGGATAACCGGAATAACCTATGGCTTGTCAAGGGCGACAGTCCGATTTGCCTCCTCCACTTTCCGCAAAAGCAGCTATACATCTATGCAAGCACCGAAAGCATCCTATGGCGTGCCTTGATTGCAACTTCATTATTTCAAGAGCTGAAATGCAGCCGATACAAAAGCATCGAAATCAAAGACGGAACGATTCTTAGAATATCACCGGACGGGAAACTGAAAATGCAAAAGTTTGCGTACACGGATTACACCGGATTGAGAAGCTATGACTGGAGGGATTACGGCTACCACGGGAGTTATGGGAAAAGCGGATACACGGATATGCTTATTGATGATCTAAAGGCGATCGCGTGCTATCACGGATATACGGCGGAGGACATCGACGCCATGCTCTCTGCCGGCATCACGCCGGACGAGATTGAAGATTACCTATATGAAATGTGATGAGGGGAGGTGACTGTCATGAACCTATTTAAGGCGGCGTTACTTGTCGTGGGCTTGCTATTACAAATTTGCAATTTGGATGATGAGTGAACCGGGGAATCGGTTTTTGCCGATTCCCCAGTTGTGCTACAATGATAACGGCACATCAAAGTGGGGGTGATAAACGATTCTTTACGGTTATGCACGTGTATCGACGGCTGCCCAGAAAGAGGACAGGCAGATTGATGAATTACTGCGGTACGGCATTGCTGCAAAACGGATCTTTACGGATAAGCAAAGCGGCAAGAACTTTGAACGAAAACAGTATATCCGGATGTGTAAAAAGCTAAAGGCAAATGATATATTAGTAATCAAAAGCATTGACAGGCTCGGCAGAAACTATGAAGAAATCTTAGATGAATGGAAGCGCATCACCAAAAGCAAAGGCGTCGATATCATTGTTTTGGACATGCCGCTTTTGGATACCACAAAGTCAAAGGATTTACTCGGTACATTCATCGCGGATTTGGTCTTGCAGCTTTTATCGTTTGTGGCAGAAAATGGGAGAGCGGCCATTCTTCAAAGGCAGCGCGAAGGGATTGCGTCGGCAAAGGCGCGGGGCGTCCGGTTCGGCAGGCCGCAGCGCAGCCTCAGCAAGGAATATACCGAGAACTACATGCTTTGGAAAAACAAAAAATTACCGGCAAAGCAAGCTGCCGATAATTCAGGTATGCCGCTATGGGCTTTTTACAAATACGGTGACCGTATCAAATGATTTTCTCTAAAAAGTATAGGTTTTAGAATCGACACAAAAACCAAATTTTACATAGAAAATTGTAGCACATCATTATATTTTTGTCAACAATTTTATGCATTATTTTGGTGATATCTACAAAATACTTGCTTTCACTAAAACCTATACTTTTACGTTAAAATTTTTTAAAGGAAGGAGACGGCCGTCTCCTTCCTTTAAAAAATTTTAACGTAAAAGTATAGGTTTTAGTGAAAGCAAGTATTTTGTAGATATCACCAAAATAATGCATAAAATTGTTGACAAAAATATAATGATGTGCTACAATTTTCTATGTAAAATTTGGTTTTTGTGTCGATTCTAAAACCTATACTTTTTAGAGAAAATCATTTGATACGGTCACCGTATTTGTAAAAAGCCCATAGCGGCATACCTGAATTATCGGCAGCTTGCTTTGCCGGTAATTTTTTGTTTTTCCAAAGCATGTAGTTCTCGGTATATTCCTTGCTGAGGCTGCGCTGCGGCCTGCCGAACCGGACGCCCCGCGCCTTTGCCGACGCAATCCCTTCGCGCTGCCTTTGAAGAATGGCCGCTCTCCCATTTTCTGCCACAAACGATAAAAGCTGCAAGACCAAATCCGCGATGAATGTACCGAGTAAATCCTTTGACTTTGTGGTATCCAAAAGCGGCATGTCCAAAACAATGATATCGACGCCTTTGCTTTTGGTGATGCGCTTCCATTCATCTAAGATTTCTTCATAGTTTCTGCCGAGCCTGTCAATGCTTTTGATTACTAATATATCATTTGCCTTTAGCTTTTTACACATCCGGATATACTGTTTTCGTTCAAAGTTCTTGCCGCTTTGCTTATCCGTAAAGATCCGTTTTGCAGCAATGCCGTACCGCAGTAATTCATCAATCTGCCTGTCCTCTTTCTGGGCAGCCGTCGATACACGTGCATAACCGTAAAGAATCGTTTATCACCCCCACTTTGATGTGCCGTTATCATTGTAGCACAACTGGGGAATCGGCAAAAACCGATTCCCCGGTTCACTCATCATCCAAATTGCAAATTTGTAATAGCAAGCCCACGACAAGTAACGCCGCCTTAAATAGGTTCATGACAGTCACCTCCCCTCATCACATTTCATATAGGTAATCTTCAATCTCGTCCGGCGTGATGCCGGCAGAGAGCATGGCGTCGATGTCCTCCGCCGTATATCCGTGATAGCACGCGATCGCCTTTAGATCATCAATAAGCATATCCGTGTATCCGCTTTTCCCATAACTCCCGTGGTAGCCGTAATCCCTCCAGTCATAGCTTCTCAATCCGGTGTAATCCGTGTACGCAAACTTTTGCATTTTCAGTTTCCCGTCCGGTGATATTCTAAGAATCGTTCCGTCTTTGATTTCGATGCTTTTGTATCGGCTGCATTTCAGCTCTTGAAATAATGAAGTTGCAATCAAGGCACGCCATAGGATGCTTTCGGTGCTTGCATAGATGTATAGCTGCTTTTGCGGAAAGTGGAGGAGGCAAATCGGACTGTCGCCCTTGACAAGCCATAGGTTATTCCGGTTATCCAGGAGTGAAAAGCTGAATCCGCCCGTGACCTGTTCCGCCATGAATTTTAAGCTTGCAAAATCCAGTTTGTCCTTGTACTCCAAAAGCTGCACGGCAACATAACTGTCGGTTTCTATCTTGGTTTTGGGCAGCTTGTATTTTGTTTTTAGTTCACGGTCATTGATGATTACCCCGTTATGTGCAAGGGCAAACCCTGTATTTTTGCACCGTCCGTAAAACGGATGGTTGTTGTAGTTATTCTTTTCGCTCCCCTGGTTACTGTGCCGGGTGTGTCCGATCAGCGTTTTAACGGAATCCGGGTGCTTAAACTCCATGCTATACCCCGGCTTAGAATCCTTTGTGATATGCAGTCTGCCGTTTGCGCGGTATGCAATGCCGGCGGCATCCGTACCTCTCGCCGCAGATTCGTCCGCAAGCACATTGGTGATTCCGCTAAGCCCTTTGATGTCGTTTTTCCCATAATGCAAAAATCCGAATAGTCCGCACATTTTATTCCACCTCCGTATCGACCGGCTCATTGACGTACAGCCGCTTTGCTTTCAGGTAGTCAATCAGTTCGCGCTTATCCGCACCGATTTGCATCACAAAGTCCGACCAGGACATTCCCTCTAATTCCTGATCGTTCAGCCCGATAGCAAGCCGGCATATTTCATCAGTCAGCTGCAGCGCCGCAAGGAATGTTTGATACCGCAGCGTTCCGCGGAACAACCGAAACTCTATGGTTGCATAGTTTTCAAGATTGACGGCTACATATCTGTCGCTATGTTTTGCCTTGGCGTTTTTGTAGGTATCCTTAGCGGTGGTGGATATCCCGTAGCGGCTTGCCCAGCGGCTCATATGAAACTCGGTTCTGCGGGAGAACTTTAAAAGTTCATTCCAATGCATCTCCACAAAATGAACCACGCGTGCAATCTTTTCTTCCTTGGAATCATAGTCATCGTCAAAGGCTTTGCGGCTGACATGAATATGCAGGCCGCAGGTCTCGGTTTGGTGTGAACGGTAACCGAGAGACAGCGCCATATCCATAACCTCCTGCCAATTCATGTTGTCTGTGTGATAATCCAGCGTCATGGGATGGGATACGATTTCAAACCCGTCACAAATGGAGCCGTCATGCTTTGCATAGATGTGTTGGTCATGCACATTTGCTGCACTCAGCACTGCATCTGCGTAATCATTGCGTTCGCCGCCGCGGTCGATTTCAAGTTCTACCCCATAATACAAAGAACCCGAACCGTAGAAGATCGGTTCGGGTTTATAGTCATAGGGTTTAATGGTTTCATCATCCAGCTTGGAATAGCACTCATCGCAATACGGATCATCCTCTAAGTAGCTGGCTTCATCGTTTGCCACGCAGCAGCCGCAGTGTGTACAGGTGGTATAATTTCGTTCATAGCAGTCCATACAAAGCGCTCTGCCGTTTACGTCAACGGTGTTGCTGCACCACACCGGCGTGCCGCAATCTTCACACACCGTGGTTGTGTCGTCATAGCAGTCTTGGCACAATACGCGCCCGTCAAAGTTCATAACCTCGTCTTCTCTCAGTCCCGCTCCGCATTCGGAGCAGATTTGTTTTTCCCTGTTCATCTTGATACCTCCGTAAAATGATTTTTAGACACAGAAAAAGAGGCATGCTGCGCACACCTCTTTCCCTATGTTCCATCCGGGAATATACCGGCATTTCAGAGATATAATATATGTTTATCTTTTCGTTTTTTTGCGGAGAAGTCTATCAAGGCAATTCGGCTCTGACGAAAAACCACTTTTTCTTTATCTTTATCAGTCTGTACGGTTTATTCATTTTTTCCAACGCATGATTGATGGTTGACTTTCTAATATTTTTTGCCTTTTTGAAATTCAGCATTTCTGCAAGCTTATCACCTGCATAGTTGTTATAGCACTCCATATTATATATACGCATAAATTCTTCATATACGCTGTTCGGTATGAGAGGTATCTCTTTATAAAACTCCAAAAATTCATCAACGGTCTTGAGATTTTCTCCTGATATGCTGTCTAAATATGTTACACTTTTAATGTTCTTCACTGGAATCCATGATTTTATTTTATTGATATATGCCTTATAATCAAGTATGGAATCCAGCATTTCCTTATAAAACGGTAATATACCGTTAAGCTTATACCATGCGGCATTATTGGGACATAGCCGAGCGTTATCATCAATATAAAACAACTTTTTAATACTCCTATTATCGCTGAGCCATAGTTTTTGTAATTGACGAATGTCCCTTAGTGCTGCCATTTCGTTAATCTTTCTTTCCGTTTCTTTAACATATGTCAGCAATTTTCTCTTGTCCGGGATTTCGACATAAACATTGATGGTTTCATCCTCCGCAATTCTTCTCCGACCAAGCATCTGTATAAAATCGGACTTATACGAAAACGGCAGCACAACATTTCTCACGTTGTAATCCACAATATTCACGCCATTGTCCAAAACCTTGGTAGTCGCAAGTACACGGTGATCAAAATATCCCTTATGAATAATTTGATCCCATGTCTTACAATTTTTATTATCAGCAGAAAGATATGTTGCCGGTATGCCGTATTCCTGGCACATTATACTTGAAATTGCCTTTCCGGTATCCTTTGACGAAACAAATATCAGCCATTTTTCTAAGGGCGATGCGGATATAATTTTTTGATAAAGCTGCGGATAGCTTGAATACAAATAAAATTTATAATTTCCCCGTGTGTAAGTATTTTTGTAATAGATATACTTTGGCTCTATAATTCTTCCTGTGTTTGTACGGTATTCCCCTTCCAGGCTATGCAGAGTTTGTTGCAGCCATTCCTTGCTGGCATCCAGTGTAGCAGACATAAATATCATAGCAGAATTATTATAATACTTAATCAGTCTTGTAAAAACAAGATTTGTAAACGGGTTAAACAGAGAATCCTCTAAAAAGAAATGCACCTCATCAAATATGACAGTCTCAATGATTTCCGGATTGATTATATTGAGCATGGAATTTGGGTATCCGTTAAACAGCATTTTTAAAATCGACTGATAATTACATAAATGTATAACTGCTTTGTTTTCGCCGTCTTGATAGACATAACTTTTCAGTTTATCATCTTGTGACTGCAATTCCGTAAAACCGCATACTGATGTTTTCATAATATTTCCGAGCTGCAATTTCAATGCGTCTCTGTTTGTTAAGTATAATACGCTTTTGCGGCGCCGCATTTTATCCGATGCAATCTGAGGAAGAATTTTTCGCAATACAAAGGAGCTTTTTCCTGTCCCGGTTGGCGATTCTATAAAAATACGTGGAATTGACTTAAAAGGGTTCGCTCGTGTCAATTTTTCCATCGTAGCCAGTGAACCCCACTCTTTATAACTTTGTTTGATTCCATTCGCAATCCATGGTTCGGAAAATGTATGTTCTTCAAATTTCTCCTGAGTCATAAAATTTCACCCTAAAAATTGGTTTTTCTTATATCTGAAATTCTGAAAATTTTCTAAAAAAGTGGTGGATTTTG
>CAJLFL010000061.1 GCA_905205855.1 uncultured Eubacteriales bacterium
GGAAAGCTTACACCGGAGGAGTTAAAAAAGATTTATAAGGAAAAAGGATATTCTGTTATTGCGTATACCGATCATGATGTGTTAGTGCCTCATTCAGAACTTGCTGATGATATGTTTTTACCGTTGAACGGATATGAAATAGAGATAAATGAGGATTTGGACACAGAGTATGCTTATATAAAAACTTGTCATCTGTGTCTGATTGCTATTAAGCATGATAATTTTTCACAGGTATGCTATCACCGGACAAAGTATCTGTTCGGAAACGCTGTAAATTATCACGGAAAAGTTAAGTTTGACAACACTCTGCCGGATTATGAAAGAGTATATACTGCCGACTGTATAAATGACATTATAAAAAAAGGCAGAGAAGGCGGCTTTTTTGTAACCTATAATCATCCTACATGGTCAACGGAAAATTATGAATATTATTCAAAGTATTCAGGCATGAATGCAATGGAAATATGCAATTACGGTTGTGTTGCGGAAGGGTATCCGGAGTATAATGAAAGAGTATATGATGATATGCTAAAGAATGGAAAAAGAATCTTTTGCATTGGTGCGGATGATAATCATAACAGGGCAAATTCGGATTCAAGAAGATGGGATTCTTTTGGAGCGTTTACTATGATAAAAGCAGATAAACTTGACTATGAAACAATAACCGTTGCTCTGGTAAACGGACCTTTCTATGCCTCACAGGGACCTGAGATTTATGACCTTTGGTATGAAAACGGAAAGGTCGGTATAACCTGTTCCGAAGCTGATAAAATAGTATATTCAACTGCGTGCAGAAAGATTGGAACCTTATACAAAGAAGATGCTCCCGACGGAAACATTCTGACAGAGGCTGTTTTTGAGGTAAATCCGGAGGATAAATTCTTCAGAATAACAGTGACGGACGAAAAGGGTAATCATGCGAATACAAATGCATATTTTACCGATGAATTATTTTAATAACTACAGGGCTGTAAAATGTTTTGTTTTACAGTCTTTTTATATATTAGTATAAAATTTTTATTGAATTTTTCTGTTATTTGTGTTATTATAAACTAATAGAAAATTGATATGCTCCAGGAGGTATAATATGGATATATTTGTAGAACAGCTTGTTAAAAGAAAACGCAGACCTGTTGATTATGTGCGGATAGGGGCATGTATTCTCGCAATGCTTTTGGTTATATATTTTTTGCCGTTGGGAATGGGAATTTTAGCTAAGGCAGGATTGGGATTTATAGTTTTTGCCGTATGCTGTGCTCTTATTTATGTTTTGTATTTGCTTGTTACCGCAACTAATATGGAATATGAATACTGCTTTACAAACGGTGCGCTGGATGTTGATAAAATAATAAACAGAAGAAGCCGCAAAAGATTGATTGAAATGAACGCAAGACGTATAGACATGATGGCAGGTACAAAAACGCCTGCTTTTGACAGAATCAAACAAGACAGAAGTATCAAAAAGATTTATGCGTGCACCGGCGTTGAGGATGCAGATACATATTTTATAGATTATGTTGACGACAACGGAAAAAGAATAGCTCTGGTTTTTAACCCGAATGAAAAAATAAGAGATGGATTTAAACGTTATAATCCGCAGAAGGTACTTTTAAATGATTAAGACCGGAATTGATATTATCGAAATCTCGCGCTTTGACAAAATGGATAAGCTTGATTTGTTTGAAAAAAAGGTTTTTACTAAAAATGAGCGCAGTTATTTTGATTCCAAAAAGAAAAGAACCGAAAGTGTTGCGGCTTTTTTTGCGGCTAAGGAGGCGTTTGCCAAGTTTATGGGAAGCGGCTTCAGAGGATTTTCTTTTAAGGATATAGAAATTTTGCATGATGAACTTGGAAAGCCGTATATATTGTTTATGGGGAAACGGGTTAAAGCTGATTTGAGTATAACTCACTCCGATATAAGCGCAGCGGCAGTTGTATGCGGCGAAGAAAGTGAGTTAAATATTATTAATCCCGAATATATAAAGGAATATCACGCGCTTTTGCCGAAACGCAGAGAGGATATGCATAAAGGTGACTGCGGCAGAGTGTTTGTGCTTGCAGGCTCACGCGGTATGACGGGCGCCGCTGCATTGTGTGCGACAGCTGCACTAAGAAGTGGCAGCGGATTGATAACAGTTGGCTGTCCTGATTCTCAGCAAGCTGTTCTTGCTGTAAAACTAACGGAAGTTATGACACTTCCTTTGCCTGAAATAAACGGCAAAATTTCCGGTGATGCTATCGAAATGGTAAAACAGCAAAGCTTGATAAGTGATGTGTGTGCTGTTGGTCCCGGACTTGGCAGGTCTGATGGAATATGGAAATGTATAGAGGCTGTTTTGGCGGCAAATAAGCCTATTTTGCTTGATGCGGATGGTCTAAATTCCATTGCCGGGCATATAAATGTATTAGAGAGCAGTCACGCTGAAATTGTAATGACACCTCATCCCGGTGAAATGTCGAGATTATGCAGTTTGTCGATAGCTGAGATTGAAGCAAACCGTGAAAAGATTGCAGTTGAATTTGCAAAAAAGTATAATGTGACACTTCTTTTAAAAGGAAATCACACGGTTGTTGCATCACCTCGCGGAGAAGTACATATAAATCCAACAGGCAACAGCGGAATGGCAACCGGAGGGATGGGGGATGTACTTAGCGGTATAATTGCATCGTTTATCGGTCAGGGACTAAGCGGGTTTAATGCAGCTGTGCTGGGTGCGTTTTTACATGGTTTTGCCGGTGATATAGCCGCAAAAAAAATCGGAAAGTTTGGTATGACAGCGAGTGATGTTATAAGTAATCTTCCGGAGGCGATAGAGGCTCTTAATTATTAAATAACAGAAACGGAGTTATAAAATGAAAAAGAGCATTGCTGTACTTGCGGTTATTTTACTGATGATTGGGAATGTCGGATGCAGGGCTGATATAAATGCAGAGCTGGATAAAAGATTTAAAGACATAGAAAGCTATAGTGCATGTGTTACTGTTACAGTTCTTGGAAACGGTAAAAGCGAAAGCTTTAAAATGCAGCAAACCTGGAAAGCACCGGATAAATATAAAAGTGAAATAACAGAGCCGGAACATATGAAGGGTACTGTCAGTGTTATTAACTCTGACGGGATATGGCTTAAGATTGGAGATGCGTCTCCTGTGAGGATGGAACAGGGCACTGAGAGCATGAACACAGAATATATGTTTATTTCTGACTTTTTAAAAGATTATTATGCCGAGGAACATGCTGATAAGCTTGTTGAAGACAGCGAAGGAAAGGTAATGCTTAATGCTTCAACACGAGGTACAAACAAAAAACGATTTACTCAGAATCTTTCCGTTGATGTCAGACATAAATATATGCCTGATAAGCTTCAGACTTTTGACAGTAAGGGTAATGAGGTGCTCAGAGTAGAGTTTGAGAAATTTACCCCCAATATAAAAATTGATGATTCTGAATTTAATTTATAGATAAAACTAAGAATTAAGCTTGTACTACTAGAAAGGAGGAAGGAATCAAAATGGAGCTAAAAAAAAGAGCTTGGACTGAGATTAACCTTGATGCCCTTGCAAATAACATAAAAAACATACGCGAGTATGTTAAACCGGAAGTCAGGGTTATGGGAGTGGTTAAAGCTGACGCGTACGGACATGGATTTACCGAAGCGGTTAACGTTTTCCTTGAGAACGGCGCTGATTTTCTTGCTGTTGCTTGTATAGATGAAGCAATGCAAATAAGAAAAAGCGGAATTGACAGTCCGATTCTAATTCTTGGTTATACCGCTGCAGCCTATGCTGAGCGGCTTGTTCAGTATAATATTATTCCCGCCTGTTTTGATTATGAATTTGCAAGTGCGATGTCCAAAGCAGCGGTAAAGCTTCGCAGAACAGCCAAGATACATATTAAAATTGATACCGGAATGGGCAGAATCGGTCTTAGGTATACAGAGAATGATGAAGAAAATCAAAAAACGATTGATACTCTTTTAAAAATAGCTGTGCTGCCCGGAGTCGAGATTGAAGGTATATTTACACATTTTTCTGTTGCTGATGATAATGATGATGACTATACCAAGTTGCAATATAACAGATTTAAGGCTATATGCGACAGACTTAAAGATAACGGCTTAGATGTGCCGATTAAGCATTGCTGCAACAGCGCTGCATTAATTAGGTTTCCGGAAATGCATATGGATATGGTTCGGCCGGGAATAATACTCTACGGACACAGACCATCTGATTATGTTGATTGCGGAAAACTGCATCTTAAACCTGTTATGGAATTTAAAGCAAAAATAACACATATAAAAATAGTTGACAAAAACACAAGTATAAGTTATGGCAGAAAATATACTGCTGATACAAAACGTAAAATTGCTACGGTTTCCGTTGGATATGCTGATGGATATTCGCGTACACTGTCAGGAAAAGCTAAAGTTATTGCCGGTGGAAAATTGTGTGAAATTGTCGGAAATATTTGTATGGATCAATGTATGATTGATGTAACAGATGTAAATAATATAGCTATCGGAGACGATGTCATCTTATTCGGCAAGAGTGATGATATAGAATTACCGGTAGAGAGCCTTGCCGAAAAGATGGGAACCATCAGCTATGAGATTCTTTGTAATATCGGCAAGCGTGTTCCGCGTATATTTATGCAAAACGGCAGAATAACTGGAAGTCACAGCTTTTTGTTTGATCCGCCGTTTACAGACTGATAATGCTACATAACCGTTTTGGGGTTGCTTGATTTTAAGTATGTACCATAATCAGCCAAGCCGCATAGAATGTCAGTAAGAAGAATGTTTTTTAGTCATGAAGATTAAAAAACCGTTATTTAATTAGAAATAACGATCACAGCTGAATTTTAACTTGCGGAGAGTGGAAATTTTGATTGTAAAAAGAGGAGATATTTATTATGCTGATCTGAGTCCGGTTGTCGGCTCGGAGCAGGGTGGGATTCGTCCTGTCCTGATAATTCAGAACGATGTCGGAAACAAGTACAGTCCAACTGTAATTGCTACGGCTATTACTTCACAAATAAACAAAGCAAAAATGCCGACACATATTGAGATAGATGCAGGAGGCTTTGGACTTTCACGGGATTCGGTAGTGTTGGCTGAGCAGATACGAACTATAGATAAACAGCGTCTGAAAGAAAAAATTGGTCATTTGGACGGAAATTTAATGGACAAGGTAAATGAAGCTTTGGAGATTTCGTTCGGCTTGACCTGATGTAAATTATGTTCGGAGAGGGGAAACAACGCAGCACCTCTCCGAATGGAAATTTGTCTGAGAAAGGAAGATGAAGATGAAAAACAAAAGCAGATTCGTTAGAATTGGGATTACGCTGGGAATATGCCTGACATTGGCAGGTGGTATTGCGGTTTTTTCAGAGCCGGGAGGTACTGATGATCCTGTTGTTACAAAAAGCTACATAGTAGATAAGGTTATTCCTGACATTAAAGCTTATGTTGACGAACGATTCGGAATTGCGGCATCTGAGGGCGTGGCTTCATCAAGGACAGACAGCTTTACTGTCATCAATGTTTCTGCCGGTAAGCGTGTGATATGCAGCGCCGGAACAGAACTTATACTCAGAATGGGAAAAGGAACTGTTATTGCAACCGAAAAGGGTGGTCTTGCTGACACAACTGACGGATATGATCTTGCAAACGGAACGGCAATGCCTTCAAATCATCAGCTTATTGTTCCTGTTGCAGACGGACGCGGTTTTAAAGCCGATACAGATGTTATTATAATGATAAAAGGCGGATACACAGTCGAATGACAGCTAAAATGGGTTTGCCGGATTTTAAAAACGGCAGGTTTAAGGCGGCTCTTTTTGATCTGGATGGAACATTAGTGGATTCCATGTGGGTTTGGGAGAGATTGATGATTGACTTTGTAGAAAAGTATAAACTTGAAACTCCGCAGTACATATATGATGAAGTGGCACATATGAGTCTTGCACAAAGTTCTGTTTATGTAAGACAGGAACTTGGACTGAGTATGACGCCTGATGAAATATATGCGGAATGGTCCGGAACACTGAAGGAAGCATATGCAAATAAAATAAAGGCAAAACCGGGCGCAGAAGCTTATATTAAGAGGCTTTCTGAGTATGGGATACGAATAGGTCTTGCGACCGCTTGTGACCCTGTTTTAGGTGAATTATGCCTAAAAAATAATAATCTGTATGGCTTGTTTGATACAATGGTTTATGTAGATGATGTCGGAAAAGGGAAAAATTTTCCGGATATTTTTCTCAGATGTCTTGACAATCTGAGTTGTAAGCCTGAAGAAACAGTTTTGTTTGATGATATAATAGTATCAATTAAGACAGCAAAAAGTATGGGTATGGCAGCGGTTGCGGTGGAGGAAAGCAAAGATGCAGCGGTTAAAGAACAGCTGATAAAAGAGGCAGATTATTATATTACGGATTTTGAAATCTAAAAAGGACAGTGTGAAAACACTGTCCTTTTTGTAATGTCAAATATAAGAGCGTGTAAGACTATACAGCACGGTTAACCTTACCTGATCTAAGACATCTGGTACAAGCATACACCTTTTTAGGTGTGCCGTCAACAACAGCTCTAACTCGTCTTACGTTGGGTTTCCAAGCTTTGTTTGCTCTGCGGTGAGAGTGAGAAACCTTAATACCAAAAGTAACACCTTTTCCGCATATTTCACATTTTGCCATATAGATACACCTCCTTAGCAGTATAAATCAAAACTCAACTCGAATTATTATACCAGATGTAGGGCAATAATGCAAGCCTTTTTTTTGAAAAAATCAAAAATAAAGCAAATTTTGTGTTAAAAAAGTGTTACAAGTTAAGTGCGATTCTATTCGTTTGCATTATTTTCTGTGTCAGATGTTTTTTCCGGTAAAAAATCATGAGGATCGGCGTTTTTGTTTTGTGAAATCACTTCAAAGTGCAAGTGAGGAGGTTCGAGAATCTCCAGAGCAGCAGTCTTGCCGACCTTGCCAATTATTTCTCCTGCTTTAACAGCAGAACCTTCTGAAATCGCACTGTCTTCCTGCATATTCCCATAAATTGTTTTTGTTCCATCCGGGTGCAGAATAGTTATACTTGTGCCAAGCATACCGTCTTTTGTAACCTTTTCCACAGTTCCGTCTGCGGCAGCCGAAATATCAGTGCCTTCATCGGCAGCTATGTCGATTCCGGAATGAATACGCCAATCATTCATAGTTTCTGAGTATTGCAACTCATCAGATGAATAGTCTTTCAAAACTTCACCTTTAACCGGAGATACAAAAGCTATACTTGCAGTATTTGAATTTTCGGTTTGCTCCGACAGAGGCTGTTGGTTATTTGATTTTGATTCTTTTTCGACTTCTAAGTCGGATTTATTCTGTTTTTCTGCCGGTAATGCTGTTGAACTTACGGCTTGTGATTCAGGGGCATAAACAGATGTAAGACCGTCATCTTTGTCAGATATTTTTTGTGACTCGTTTATGGCTTGTTTCCATGTTTCGTCGTCAATATTTGTAGTGTTTTCCGGTAAAATAAGATTCATAACGAGAGCAATTATCATTATGCCGACAATAACAACTAATGTAACAAAAAAACTTCGTTTGCTAAAAATGTTTTCCTTTTTTTTCTTTTCTTTCAAGCTTTATCACCTCATGGATAGTATTGACAAGCTAAAAAAAAATATACTGCAAGTTTACAGTTATATATCTGTAAATTTGCAGTATCATTAAAGCAAATAAATATTATCTGCAAATTGCTCTGCGGCTTCTGCGCCTAAAGCTGCATCTTTTTCATCTCTAAACAGACCGAATACGGCAGAACCGCTGCCGCTCATAAGCGATATAAGCGCTCCTGCGTCCGAAAATGCGTCTTTTATCCATCCGACAACAGGATATGCCGGAATGGTTACCTGTTCAAGAATATTGCCTGTATTACGGCATATTTCAAATAAATTTCCGTTTTGTATGCCGGCTGCGACAGCGCGGACGTTAAGACCGGCGGGCTTTTGTGTGTAATCAAGGTTTTCGTATACCCATCTTGTTGAAACATTTGGTTCGGGTTTAGCGATAACACACTTCATTGCCGGCGGCATAGGCAGCGGAGTAAGAAGCTCACCTATTCCTTCGGCATATGCACAGCCGCCCAAAATACAGAAAGGTACATCGGCGCCTATAGATGCTGCAATTTCCATAAGCTTTTCTTGATTAAAAGGAGAGCCGAATAACGCATTAAGTCCCTTCAAAACACCAGCGGCATCTGCACTTCCGCCGCCGAGTCCGGCTCCCATCGGAATGTTCTTTTCAATATATATTGTTATGCCTTCACCTCTGCCAAAACGCTTAAAAAAAGCATCGGCGGCGCGATATGCCAAATTATCTTCGGATAGAGGAAGTGTGGGGTGAGCTGAGTCTATAACGATTTGATTATCATTCCTGAGGGTAAGAGTTATTTTATCGGAAAGGCCGATTTCCTGATAAATCATTTCCACATCATGATAACCGTTAGGGAGCTTACTTGTCACATCAATAGATAGATTTATTTTTGCACGGCAGTCAAGAGTAAGTTTGTTCATTTTCAAACCTCCTTATATGTAAAAATGCAGGCTTCGTACTGAAACCTGCATTCAGGATTATTTTTTATCGTCTGCGTCTGTTGCTTCAGTAGTATCATCTGAAAGATTTTCAATAATATCAATAGTCGAGTCTACAGCCTGTGAATCGCGTGAGGCAAATACAGCGTCAAATTCTTCACCGCTGATTTTTTCTTTTTCAAGCAAAAGTTCAGCAACCTTGTGCAGTTTATCATTTTGCTCTGTAAGAATTTCGGTGCAGCGCTTATAGCAGCTGTCAATTATTTTTTTAATTTCTTCATCAATAATTGCAGCGGTGCTCTGGCTGTAATCAACGGTGTGACCATAGTCAAGACCGATAAATACTTCGTTGTTCTGGTCACCGAAGGTTATTGCACCAAGGCGTTCGCTCATACCATATTTTGTGACCATTGATTTGGCAATATTTGTAGCTCTTTCAATATCATTGGAAGCACCTGTGCTTATATCGTTAAGCGTAAGCTGCTCTGCAACACGACCGCCCAGGAGCACAACAATTTCTTCAAGCATTTCTGTTTTTGAATTATAGAATGTATCCTCCTTCGGAAGTGAAAGCGTATATCCGCCCGCGCGTCCTCTCGGAATAATCGATACTTGATGAACTCTGTCCTGTGTCGGAAGCATCTTAGACACAACAGCGTGACCTGCTTCATGGAAAGCTGTGAGTTTTTTGGCACGTTCCGGAATTTTTCTGGATTTTTTCTCCGGGCCGGCAATAACTTTAAGAGTAGATTCTTCCAAATCCTCCATAGTAATTTCCGTATGGTTTTTACGAGCAGCAGAAAGTGCTGCTTCATTCATAAGGTTCTCTAAATCTGCACCGGAGAATCCAACTGTTGTTTTTGCGAGAACAGATAAATCAATGTCGGATGCGAGCGGCTTCCCTTTAGAGTGAACTTTTAAAATAGCCTCACGTCCTTTTACATCCGGAGCATCAACAACGACCTGGCGGTCAAATCTACCTGGACGAAGCAATGCGGGGTCAAGTATGTCAGGTCTATTAGTGGCAGCAATTATAATTACGCCTTCGTTTACGCCAAAGCCGTCCATTTCAACCAAAAGTTGGTT
>CAJLFL010000062.1 GCA_905205855.1 uncultured Eubacteriales bacterium
CATTCATAAAAATATTATTCTCACCCTTGCCGGAAAGCCGGAATCTAAAGGTGTAGATATCATTTCCGCTGTCCTTATAATTACTGTAGGTACGATCGCCTCTGATTATGTTCTTTTCGGTCAGATTTGTGCCGAATTTTTTGTTTATCGCAGCGACAATATCATCAACATCATTTATTCCTATATTTTCAAGTCCATATGCCGCGACGGTTTCTGACATATCCATCTTATTTCTCACCGTTCTGCGATATAGGTCATACAGCTCCTCCTCGGTTGATATTTGGGGCAGGTACATAACCGAATAATCTATATACGGTCTGTAGTTAAAATTTATCTCTAAAAGCTTTCCGTTATTCTGCTGATACGGATGGTATGTAAAAACCATCATATATATCACATGATATCCCTTTTATATCACCGGGGTTACTATTTTCATAATCATCAATAACCGCTTTTATTTGGCCAGCAAGTCCTGCATTTTCATTTTTAACATATATAAACGTGTTTCTTATTTTGTACTTTTTCATCATCTCAAACATACGCATAAACTCAGACATGTTGTTTACCACATAAATGTTTTCTGTTCCAAGGATATTTACATCAATGGAAAGCGGCGCATTTCGATAATTCTTGTCGCTTAATTCAATGCCTGTAGTTTGGCTTTCCCATTCTTCGTATGTCAGCGCCGACGCGCTTATCTGAAGAACCATTATCAGTGCAAATACAATACTTATTATTTTATTTTTATACATAACCCCTTTTGGACAGATATCAGGCTCCGTCCGTTACCTCCCCTTTTTATCATTTTTGTTGTTCTTTATTTTTCTTCAGCAAACAAACCGTTTCTGTATGACAGCTTGCAGGAAACATATTAACCGGCAGCGCACGCAGGGTTTCATATCCGTAACCCCTCATTATCTTTAAATCTCTTGCAAGAGTTGACGGCTTGCAGGAAACATAAACTAGACGCTTTGGCTTTGCGTCCGCAACAGTCTTTAAAAGCTCTGCGTCACAGCCTTTGCGCGGCGGATCAAGTATAACAACATCCGGTCTGCCGCAATTTTTACTAAGTCCGTGAGCAAGCTTTTCTGCTTTTCCGCAGTAGAATTCCGCATTTTCTATACCGTTAAGACGCGCGTTTTCCTTTGCGTTTTCTATTGCCTCCGGTACTATCTCAACCCCTACGACCTTTTTTGCCGAATCTGCCATAAACAAACCTATAGTGCCGATTCCGCAGTACAAATCCCACAGAGTTTCCTTTCCCGTCAGTTCTGCCATCTCAGCCGCAGCCTCATACAGCTTTAATGTCGCCTTTGGATTTACCTGATAAAACGACATGGGCGAAATCTTAAACCTTACCTTTCCTATACTGTCAATCAAATAATCGCTTCCCCAAAGCGTTATGTTCCGTCCGCCGAGTACAACATTGGTGCGGCGATCGTTTATATTCTGTACTATTCCGGCAATCTTAATATCAAGTCCTGTCAGCATTTTTATAAGCTCGTCTTTTTTCGGCAGCTTTGCAGTACGGGTGACAAGCGTTATTAAAACTCCGTTTTCGCCGCTCCTTGTATAAATATGTCTTAGTTCTCCGCTGTCGTCTGCCTCGTTATAAGCCGAAATTCCGCACCTGTTTTTCCATTCGTCCACCGTATCAATAATGACTTTATTTCTCTCATCCTGAATAATACAGTCGTCAAGCGGTATCACTTCATGACTGTTGCGGCGGTAAAAGCCTGTTCCGGACGGCGTTATCGGGAACTGTGCCTTATTTCTGTACCGCGTACGTTCGCTTGGGTTAAGGACCGGCTCTGCCTCTATGTCAAGTCCGCCTATTCTTTTAAGACAATCCGTCACCTTTTGACGTTTATATTCAAGCTCCTTTTCTGTATTCATATGCCAAAGCTGACAGCCGCCGCACTTGTAAAAATATTCGCACTGCGATTTAAGTCTTGCCTCGGATGGCTTTATTATATCCAAAAGTCTGCCGTAAGCATAATTCTTCAGCACCTTTACAATAATAACCCTCACCGTTTCCCCCGTAATGGTATATGGAACAAAAACCGCTCTCCCCTCGGCACGTCCCACACCATCGCCCTCGTCGGTCATTCCGGTTATCTCTATTTCAAAAACCTCGTTTTTCCTCATCTTAAAGCTCTACCCTCCACTGCAGCGCTCTTGAAAGCGTAACCTCATCTGCAAACTCAAGCTCGCCGCCGACAGGAACGCCGTGCGCTATCCGCGTCACCTTTACCCCAAACGGCTTTATCAGCTTTGAGATATACATTGCCGTTGTTTCACCCTCAAGATTCGGATTGGTTGCCATTATAACCTCTTTTACATCACCTGCGGCAATCCTTGCCATAAGTTCTTTTATTCTTATATCGTCCGGTCCCACATTGTCCATCGGCGAGATCGCGCCATGCAAAACATGATAAACACCCTTAAACTCATTTGTGCGCTCCATTTGTAAAACATCCTTTGGGCTTTCCGTCACACAGATAACGCTGTGATCTCTTGCCGGATTGTCGCAAATTCCGCAAACCTCTTTATCCGACAGATTTTGACAAACCTTGCAATAGCAAAGCGTTTTCTTTGCGGCTATAATCGCCTCCGCAAACTTTTCAGCCTTTTCCATCGGCTGATTAAGCACAAAAAATGCCAGTCTTTGCGCTGTCTTGCTGCCTATGCCGGGAAGCTTTTCAAACTCCTCTATAAGATTCTGTAACGGCGCTGCAAAATATTCCATTATATCATTCTCCTAAAAAATCTGTAATTTGTTTTTCAAGCCTGAAAAACGTCTTTGTATATTATCGTTTTCGACAAAGGTGCGTATATACTGTTCCTCTCCAACCAGCACGACAAGCGACTTTGCGCGCGTTATCGCAGTATAAAGCAGATTTCTGGTCATAAGAAGTCTGTGCGTTTCAAATACCGGCATAACAACAACGTCAAACTCGCTGCCCTGGCTTTTATGCACTGTCACCGCATAAGCAAGCTCAAGCTCATCAAGGAGCATAAAATCATATTTCACCGTTTTGTCATCATATATCACGGTCATCTTCTGGCTGCGGTTGTCTATATCCATAACAAAACCGACATCACCGTTAAAAACTCCCACACCTTTTTCCGAGCCGTCAATGCGCTCCCACTCCATCTGATAATTGTTTCTTATCTGCATAACCTTATCGCCCGTCCTAAAGACACAGCGTGCGGTCATATGCTCTGCCTTATCGGGTGACGCCGGATTCAGCGCATCCTGCAGCACTGCATTAAGATTCTGTACTCCTATCAATGACTTTCTTGTAGGAGTAAGCACCTGTATCTGTGAGATATTGCTCAGTCCGTATGCCTTTGGCAAACGTCTTGCACATAAATCCGCTATCGTGTCCGGCAATGTCAGCGGATCGCTGCGTTCCACCAGGAAAAAGTCATTATCACGGTCATTTAAAAGCGGCATTTCACCGTTGTTTATGCGATGGGCATTTACAACTATCATGCTTTCTCTCGCCTGACGGAAGATTTCCTTCAGCCGTATGCAGGTCAGTGCGTCACTGTCGATTATATCCTTTAAGACGTTTCCTGCGCCGACCGACGGAAGCTGATCGCTGTCACCCACCATAACAAGTCTTGTTCCGCGCGGAACAGCCGCAAGCAAGCTGTCCATAAGCAATATATCAACCATTGACATCTCATCAACTATCAGCACATCGCAGCTTAACGGATTTTGTGCATTGCGCGCAAACGCCGTTCCGACTTCACCGCTGCCCGGAGTGATTTCCAAAAGCCTGTGTATTGTCTTTGCCTCCATTTGGCAAAGCTCTGTCATGCGCTTTGCCGCGCGTCCTGTCGGAGCGGTAAGAGCAACACGTCTGCGCGAACGCTGCATAAGCTCTATTATGGTTCGTATTATTGTTGTTTTACCGGTACCGGGCCCGCCGGTTATTACCATTGCAGAGTTCTCAAAAACACATCTTACCGCGTCAAGCTGCGCCTCCGCCAACTGAATTCCTATTTCAGCCTCTACCTCCTCTATAAGCGCGTCGGTCTCCTTTATATTTATGTCGTATACCATCTGTGACATTTCCAAAAGCCTTTCGGCAACACGTTTTTCCGCGTCATAAAACAGCTTGAGATACAAAGCGTCATATTCGCCCATGTTCACAAGGACAAGCTCCTCGCTTAAAAGCATTTCGGCTATTGCCTCCTCTGCCGTGCCGCGTTCTATCTCCAAAAACTGTACCGCCTGCGCCGCAACCGTTTGACGCGGCAAAAATGTATGTCCGTTGAGATAACCTATCTGCTGCATAAGAAATTTTATTCCGGACGAAACACGGCTGAACGAGTTTTTATCTATTCCTATCTCCTCCGCTATGCTGTCGGCTGTCTTAAAGGTTATGCCGTCAACGCTGTCCGCCAAAATATATGGGTTTTCTTTTACAAGCTTAACCGTAGAGGTTCCGAACTGTTTAAACGCTTTTACAGCCGCAGACGGAGATATTCCGAATTTCTGAAAGAATATAACAACCTCTCTTACGCCGATAAGTTCTATATATTTTTTGTATATCACGTCAACCTTTTTTTTATTAAGTCCGCTTATAACCAAAAGCCGATCCGGCTCATGCTCTATAACGTCAAGCGCCTCCGCGCCGAAAAGCTCGACTATTCTGCGTGCGGTAGCCTTACCTATTCCGGGCAGCAAGCCGGATGCGAGATACTTTTCTATTTCCTCCTCTGTTGACGGCAATCTGCGTTCGTAATAATCAACTTTAAACTGATCGCCGTATTCAACATGCGTAACCCATTCACCATGGACAATTACGCTTTCGCCCTCGCTTAAATCGGGCATGTACCCCGTCAAAGTGATAAGTTGTCCGCCGCTTGATATATCGCATACCGTATAACCGTTTTCGTGATTTTCATAAATTATGGATTCTACCATACCTTCTATCTTCAGCATAACTTCAGTATAGGCATACATGAGTCGGTCATTACATTATTCTCAATTCCTGTATACCTGTTCCCTTTCAAAAAAGTAAAGGCAGCGGAACAAATCCGCTGCCTTTTATTATAAATCAAATATCCACAAAATACAAGAAAAACTTACAATAATACATCCAAACTCAACACAGCAGCCTTACAATCTTTCCATCACAAATGTAAACACACTTCCCTCACCTTTTTTACTGCTTGCGCTGACTTCGCCGCCGTGCCGGCTTGCTATCCATTTTACCATCGAAAGTCCCAAACCCGCGGAGCCGCTTTCACTTCTGGCAGGATCTGCCTGATAAAAACGTTCCCATATCTTAGGCAGCCGATCTTCGGCTATGCCTATGCCGTCATCCGCAACCTTTAAAACAGCCTTTTTATCCTCCGCGGTAAGAGAAACGTATATATTGCCGTCCTTTTTGCCATAGTGATAAGCGTTTGATATAAGATTGATACACAGTCTTGCCAGCATAAACCTGTCTGCCGAAACAACAATATCCTGTTCTATATCGCGGTGCAGGACTATACTGCTTTCGTTGTTAATTTCCTCCTGTTCATCACAGACAAAATTCAAAAGCTCGCCCAAATCAACATCTTCATAGCTGAGCTGCAAGGAATTCTTGTCCATTCTGGAAATCATCAAAAGCTGAGATATAAGCTTTGACATTCTCTCCGCCTCTGCCTTGACTGAAAGTGCATATGTTCTCATTTCCTCATAGTCCTTTGCATAATTCGTCATATATTCGCATGACGACAATATTGCGGCAACAGGGGTTCTCAGCTCATGCGAGGCATCTGAGGTGAACTGCTTTTCACGCTCCAGTGTTTGCTCTATTTTGTCAAGCATCCTGTCAAAGCTTGCCGCAAGCTGATAAAACTCATCATTACCGGAGGACAGCTCTATCCTGCGCGACAAATCGCTGCTTTCGCTTATTTCGTCCGCCGTACGGCGTATATCCTCAACAGGCTTTAGTGTCCTTTTTATAATAAAGTATCCGCCGAGCGCCGCAATAATTATCAATATAACTGTCATTGTAATATTTATTTTAAGTGCGGACTTTAACGCAAAACCTTCATCATTGACCGAAGCAACACCGCGTATCCAGTAAGAATTACCATCCGCTGCTTCAATCCGCTTTGTATCAATATAATACTTGCCGCTGCTTGTTGATATAATATTAAGACAATCCTCCTCAAACTCCGGAGGATTCTCTATCTCAAACGGAATACTTCCCATTACAAGGTTTTTGTCACTGTCATATATAGCCATATGTATACCGCTTGTGTAAAGCTCAGGTTCTGAAATATTAAGCTTAAACTCCTGTGTTTGATTTGTCTGATTCTCCCGCATATCTTTTGACTGCGGCGGAGCTTCTCCGTCCTTAGGCTGCGGCGGAGGTGCGCCATTATCGGTCTGCGGCTGCTGGTTCTGCGGCTTTTGCCCCGGTATATTTCCGGGACGCTCCAGCCTGCGCGAAACATCCCGAACCGACCGCGTTATCCTGTCCTGTATGTCGTTTTCAAGCATTTTTTGACTTATAGATGTCATTGCCGTAAACACAACGCCGGATATTATGATCATAACCAAAATATACCATAATGTAATTTTAAGCTTTATAGATAATCTTTTCATTCTTCTTCCCTCACGACATAGCCGATTCCGCGCACTGTATGAATAAGTTTTTTATCATAGTTATCATCAATCTTTTTGCGAAGGTATCTTATATACACATCAACAACATTTGTTCCGCCGCAGTAATCAAAATTCCATACATGATTCTCTATTTTATCACGCGGAAGAATCACGTTTTTGTTAAACATCATATATTCCAAAATCTCATATTCCTTTGCCGTAAGCGTTATCGGTGTTCCGGAACGCCTTACGCTTTTGTGCACCGTATCAAGCTCAAGGTCACCGACGGTCAGTATATTTGTATCGGTTCCGGAGGATTTTCTGACCATGGCACGTATCCTCGCAAGCAGTTCTTCAAATGCAAACGGCTTTATCAGATAATCCTGCGCTCCGCAGTCAAGTCCTTCAACTCTGTCTGATATGCTGTCCTTTGCGGTAAGAAATATCACAGGCACCGGATTTTTTTCCGCACGAATTGTTTTAAGCGTATCTATACCGTTTAAAACCGGCATCATTATATCCATAACAACCGCGTCAAATTCTCCCATATGAAGATAATCCAGTGCCTCCTCTCCGTTGTAGCAGCTGTCCACGCTGTAGCCCTCGCGAGTCAGGGTTTTGGTTATCATTTCATTCAGAGTTTTTTCATCCTCAACCACAAGTATTCTCATATCAGCACCTCCGGAATTATTTTATCACAGATATTTTAAAAAGTAAATATTCTATGTTATTTGGACGTAATTACAACAAGCTTTCCGCTTTCCTCCCATGATACCTTCATTCCGAGTTTTTCCGAAATAAATCTTACCGGCATCATAGCAGAATCGTTTGTCAGCTCTGCCTCGGACGGAAGCTTACACTCCTCGCCGTTTACATACGCTGTGTCACTGCCTATTGTAAAGCTTACCTCTGTGCCGTCCTTTACTGCAGTAACCGTATTTGTTTCCTGATTCCAGCTGACCTCTGCTCCCAATGCTTCAAGTATTGCGCGAAATCCGACAAATACCGAATCATTTTTCATATACGGTTCCGAATCAAATTTCAGTAAATGTCCGTTTACATGAACACGTATGACTGAATTATCAGCGGATTTTTCGTTGTTTTTACCATTGTTGTCCATTGTACGCTCCATATTCTGTCCGCCCTGCGGCATCTCAGGCAGCTGTCCGTTTTGCCCGTCCATTCCCTGTCCGCCCTGCGGCATCTCAGGCGGCTGTCCGTCTTGCCTGTCCATTCCCTGTCCGCCCTGCGGCATCTCAGGCGGCTGTCCGTTTTGTCCGTTCATTTCCTGTCCGCCCTGCGGCATCTCCGGCGGCTGTCCGTTTTGCCCGTCCATTCCCTGTCCGCCCTGCGGCATTTCCGGCGGCTGTCCGTTTTGATTATCAGGTTTTTGTCCGCGGCCGCCGCCCGGTCCTCTTCCGTTTTCTGAAGCAGCAGTAGTTTTTTCAGCCTCTCCGCTAAACTGTTTAGTCAGGTTTGCCAACCTGTCTGCCACACAATTTATTATTGAGGATGAGCCTCCACCCGGTCCGCCAAAGCCTTTGCCGCCTTTTTCGTTTTTAGCGGTACCGTCTGTCACTGTTATTGTTTCCTTATTCTGCTGCGCTGAAGTTTCTTGCTTTGTTGTTGCCTTTTCAAACTCCTCATAACTGTAAAACGCAGTTGAATCCTCTTTCACATACGGCGCAAGAATTGTTTTAAGCTCATTCACTCTGTTTTCAAAGTTCTCAAGGTAAGACATAATCTCTTTTATATAACTGTAATACCTTTCCTTATATTCCGGAACAGAAAGCAGCTTACCTATAAGCGGCAGAGTTTCAAGACTTCCGCTTATATACGGCGTATCTATTCCCACCTCTGAATTACTGCCGTTAAAACCGCCGAATGACATATTAAAATCCCACGGTATAACTGTGAAAACTCCATTTTCATCCTCATACAGATAGTAATTATGATGCATATTGCCGTTATAGCTGTCATAATTACACAAAACTGTGTTGGAGGCTATATATTTAAGCGCGCTGTCAACATCCAGTATATCCTCTATATCGCCCTTTTCACCGTCCGTCATATCATTCAGTTTTTTGACAAACTTCTTAAAATCATCCAAATTCTCATCATCGCCGGATTTTAAATCCGCATAACTGTAATCCTCGTTTTCTTTATATTCAAGTGTTGAGCCCTCATCCATTTTATACAGGTTTCCGTCCTTATAGGCTTCGCCAAAGTTATCCTCTAAAAACGTATCGTCTATCCCCTCTACGGCAAGATAAAGTCCGGCATACTCACCGTTTATATAAACTCTTGCAAAGACTGTTTCCGGCACATTCATACCCAAACTGCGAAGCACCTCATAGTGCAGGTATTCACGCATATATGACGGATCTGAATATCCGCTGTTAAGGCAAAGCTCGTCAAGACCGATAAGCTTATTACCCTTGACGTATTTGTTGAACTTTATACGGTAACTATATCGGTCTGAATCTGAATTTGCCACAGAATTAAGTGTCATATTTCCCTTTGTGCGGATGCCTGCGTTTTCAACCTTTATTCCGTCAACCGTTATATCCGCACTGTGGTATTCTTCATTTTTGGGATAATTGCGTATGTCGCTCAAATCTGCCTCATCTATGTCTATATTTATATCAATAACACTGTCTTTTTCAAAAATCTCAGTATAATCCTTTTTTTCACCGGCACACTCAGTCATACCAAAAACCGATATAATCAGTATTATACTAAGTGCCAAAGCAGAAAATCTTTTAAATTTTTTCATTTTTAATACCTCACTTTACAATATTTTGCTGAGCATCGGAAAGCATTATCGTAAGATTGCCGTTTCTCGTTCTCAGTTCGTTTAAAAACTCCTGTTCATTTACTCCATCTGCCATACGTACGCTGTAAACAAGCTTAAACAGTGAGCCTAAATCAGTGGTTTTAATTTTTGTCAGCGTATGCTGAGTTGTATATTTATCAAGAATATCATCAAAAGCGCCGCTGCTGTTTAAATTCTC
Source organism: uncultured Eubacteriales bacterium (assembly GCA_905205855.1). Lineage (GTDB taxonomy): Bacteria > Bacillota > Clostridia > Monoglobales > Monoglobaceae > Ructibacterium. The sequence goes on from CAJLFL010000062.1 coordinate 9,637, forward strand.
AGGGAT
>CAJLFL010000063.1 GCA_905205855.1 uncultured Eubacteriales bacterium
CCGAAGCTTGTATGCTGGGAGGTATTGCTGCCCTGAAACGCTGGCAAAAACGTCGGTAGCCGTTTATTATCATTATTCCCAAATCGTCAAAGCCCTTCATATATTTGTCGGAAATCGGCGCACCGCCGGTTATAATCATATGCAGATTTCCGCCGAAATTGTCTATTATCGACTTAAAGAACACACGTCTTTTGTCAATTCCGACCTTTCGCAAAGCATTGCTAAACTTTATAAGTGCCTTAACAGCCTTTGTTTTTCCCTGTTTGTCGATTGCCTTCCATATATTTTTATAAAAATTCTCTAAAAACAGCGGAACAACCGAGATATACCACGGCTTTGACGCCTGTATATCCTTTAAAACCATTCTAAGGCTTGTGTTTATAAATACCGTATGTCCCATCCAAAGCTGACACAAAACGCTTGCCATAAAACCAAAGGTGTGATTCATCGGCAGTATTGACGTCGTACATTCCTCTATAATCATACATGACATGCTGTTGTAAGCATCGCTTGCCAGATTTTTATGCGAAAGCATAACGCCTTTTGGATCGCCGGTCGTACCGGAGGTATAAATTATGGCGCACATCTTTTCTCTGTCAAGAACAATATTATAATACTCGCCGTTATTTTTTGCGACTTCTCTGCCCTCTGCCAAAGCCGCCTCGTAATCCGTGTTTATACACATAAACTTATCGGTGCTTATACCTGCCGCCTTTATTTCCTCTATCTGCTTTTCTTTTGCTTTGGAATATATCAGCATATCTGCACTGCAGCCGTTCAGAATCGTCGCAACCTCAGACGGCTTCAGTTCCTTATCTATCGGCACAATTACATTTCCGCTGTTTACCGCTGCAAGATAGGTTATTATCCACATATAGCTGTTTTCCGAAAAAATTGCAATTTTACTGCCGTTTCTATATCCGTTTTTAAGCAGGTATTCGGCAAGGGCAACCACATCCTCCTTTACCTGTGCGGCGGATACATCCACGATTTCCTTATCTTCTCTGTACTGAAACGCCGGGCGCTGTGTATAATGCTCCGCGCCGTAGTCTATCAGCTCTCTTAAATCCTTTAAATAAGGTCTGTCAATATGCTGGTCGGGAATATTCTTCTTCATATTTATTTATTCCTTTCAATATTTTTAACGGCTTCTATTGCCTTTTCAAGCCATTTTCCGCCGTCAAGCTCATCTGCATTGCCGTTATCGCAAGCAGCCGCAAGTTCAGGCTGTATAGGAATTCTGCCCAAAATATCAAGTCCGTAGGTTTCGGCAGCCTCATTTAAATGACTTTTGCCAAATACCTCTATTCTCTCGCCGCAATTTTTACATTCTATATAACTCATATTTTCAACCAAGCCGAGGATAGGCAGATTCATCATCTGCGCCATCTTGACCGCCTTGCCGACTATCATTGAAACAAGCTCCTGCGGAGATGTAACAACCACTATTCCGTCAACCGGAAGCGACTGAAACACCGTAAGCGGAACATCACCCGTACCCGGAGGCATATCCACAAACATATAATCAATATCGCCCCAAACAACGTCCGTCCAGAACTGCTTTACCGTTCCGGCAATGATAGGACCGCGCCATACAACCGGATCTGTATCATCCGGCAAAAGAAGGTTTACCGACATCATTGAAATCCCGGTCTTTGTTACAGCAGGAATAATTCCGTACTCACTGCCCTCTGCCTTATCCGTTATGCCGAACATCTTAGGTATTGACGGTCCGGTTATGTCTGCGTCAAGTATTGCGGTTTTAAAGCCTGCCTTTTGCATTGCACCGGCAAGAAGTCCGGTTACAAGGGATTTGCCTACGCCGCCCTTTCCGCTTACAACGCCTATGACCTTGCCTATTTTGCTCATGCTGTTTGCCGGAGCAAGCAGGCTTTCGGGTTTTTGTCTTTCGCTGCAGCTCTCACCGCAGGAGGAACAGTCATGTGTGCACTCACTCATATTAACACTTGCCTTTCGTTTATTTATCGGTGGGATTTATTTTTCCCACTATATCGTCATATATTACATTTGCCTGTTTCTTCAGTACTGCCGCCGCTCTTTCCGCCTCTGCTCTGGAGCCTGCAAAAATTCTCAGCTCCAAAAGCGGAGTTCCGGCATCAAGCATCTGTAGCGACGCCATGTACTGCTGTGACGCAACGGGATAGATTTCGGCAGTGACTGCATTCGGATCGGCTTGCTCCGAAAACTTTATAGAGCCTACCGCCTCATCTATCTTACGGCGTATGCTTTTGGGTACTCTCTCAAAGAAAAACTCATTTGTGTCCGCTCCGCGGCTGCTTAAACAAAAGCATTTATTGTTTCTGTAATACTTTTCTTCAACATAATTATCCTCTGTAAGCTCGCCGAGTAACACTGCAAGGTCAAAATATCCCATTACATTCCTATCCCACGCCAGAATCTCACTCAAAGCAGACATGGTTATAGGCTCTGTATAACGCTTCAGGGTATACAATATTGCAAATTTCATCTCGTCACGTTCCAAAAACATACCCTCAACTCCTTAAAGTCTAATTCTTTTCATACTCATCATAAGGTTTTTTATGCTTAAAATATATTCCTATAAGACCTGTTCCGGCATGAGAAGTTATAATCGGACCTATCTTGCCGACCGTTATTTTTTGCGGATGCACCTTTTCCTCTACCAGCTGCGTAAGGATTTCCACCTTATCCGGTGCGTCCGAATGAAGAAGTATAACCTCGTTTTTCTCAGGCTCCTCCATTCTCTCTGCCGCATAATCCGCCAGAACATTCATTGCCTTTTTAAGACCTCTTACCTTTTTATATGCCTCAACAAGACCGCCGTTTATATTAAGTATCGGTTTAATATCCAAAACCTTGCTTATAGCCATTGCCGTTGCTTTGATTCTGCCGCCTTTACGCAGAAATGTAAGGTCATCCACCACAAAATATGCAGTATCTCTGTGATAACATTCCTTAAGATATTCTATTATTTCTTCCTTTGTCCCTCCTGCACGCGCCATCTTTGCCGCCTCAACCACCGGGCGGCCGATAAGATATGCAAACATTGTCGAATCTATTACCGTTATGTCATATCCCTCACTGTTCAGCTGCTCAGCAACAAGGCATGAGGTATTGTATATACCGCTTCCGTTTGCCGACATGGTAACGTGAATAACCTGATTTCCGTCAGCGCCGAGACGGCGGTATCTTTCCTCCACGTCCGCAGGACTCATCTGACTGGTAGACGGAATTTCTCCGCTTTCTCTTATAGTTTTATAGAATTCATCCGGATCAAGTTTTATGTCGGCACATATGCTTTTATCGCTGAAGTGCACCATAAACGGCAGAATTTCTATATCAAGTTCTTTTGCAACGGACGCTTCTATATCCGCCGCCGTGTCTGTCATAATACGAATCATTTTATTATTCCTTCCTTTTGCAGATTTATAAAGTCAAATTGTCTTAAAACTTCATATGCTATTATTGCAACCGAATTCGAGAGGTTTAACGAGCGCATATTCTCCCGCATCGGTATTCTTATACAGCTTTCGTAATTTGCCTTAAGCAAATCCTCCCGCAGTCCCTTTGTTTCCTTTCCGAATACAAGAAAAATTTCGGCATCCGGATTCTGCGTATAATCAGCGCCGCTGTATGTATTTTTTGCCTTAGTCGAACAGTAATAGAATTTTCCGTCCGGATACTTTTCTCTTACCTCGTCAAAGCTGTTATATTCATATAATTCAAGCTCATCCCAATAGTCAAGACCTGCGCGCTTAACCTGCTTTTCGCTTATATCAAAGCCGAGCGGATGCACCAGATGCAGCGCTGCACCGGTAACGGAGCAGGTGCGCGATATGTTTCCTGTGTTTGCCGGAATTTCCGGCTCTACCAATACAATATGCAATTTCATTTACTTTCATCCTTTATGCCCAGAATTTTCTGTCAAGAGAACGGTACTGTATCGCCTCTGCAAGATGTGCCACCTCAATATCCTTGCTGCCATTCAAATCGGCAATGGTTCTGGCAACCTTTAATATACGGTTGTGCGCCCTTGCGCTTAAACCGAGGTTTTCATAAGCCTGTCTTAAAAGCTCTGACGCATCATGACCGAGATGACAAACCTCGTCCATCATTCCTGCCGTCAGCTGAGAATTTGAATATATCCCCGTCTCCTTATATCGTTTGGTCTGTATCTCACGCGCGCGGTTTACGCGCTCCTTTATCACAGCCGAAGATTCGGATTTTTCCTTTTTCTTTTCAAGCTCCTCATAAGGTACTGCAGATACCTCTATATGCAAATCTATTCTGTCAAGCAGCGGACCGCTGACCTTGCCGAGATACTTTTTTATCTGTGACGGCGAGCATCCGCAGTCATGGGTTTTATCGCCGTAATATCCGCACGGACACGGATTCATTGACGCTACAAGCATTATATTGCACGGAAACGCATACGTTCCGCTTGCTCTTGTAATCGAAACCACTCCATCCTCCAGCGGCTGACGCAAAATCTCAAGCGCATCCTTTTTAAATTCCGGCAGCTCATCCAAAAACAAAACGCCGTGATGTGCAAGACTTATCTCTCCCGGCTTGGGTGACTGTCCGCCGCCGGTAAGTCCCACCGCCGAAACGGTATGATGCGGACTTCTGAAAGGCCGGCTGAGTACCATAGGCTGATTCTTTTTCAGCTTTCCGGCGATTGAATGTACCTTTGTGATTTCAAGTGCTTCGTCAAAGCTTAAATCCGGCAATATAGACGGAATTCTCTGTGCAAGCATTGTTTTGCCCGAACCCGGAGGTCCTATAAGCAGTACGTTATGTCCGCCTGCCGCCGCAACCTCAAGCGCGCGTTTTGCGTTTTTCTGTCCCTTTACTTCAGAAAAATCAAGACCGCTCTCTGCCGCGCGTTTGAACAATTCCTCCGTGTCAACTCTGCACGGTTCAAGCGTTTTCTCACCTGTTATATTCATTACAAGCTCTGACAGCGTTTCGATTCCGTAAACCTCAAGTCCGGAAACTACCGCCGCCTCAGATGCGTTTTCCTTTGGCAGATATATTTTATTTATTCCGCTTTGGTACGCCGTAATAGCCATAGGCAGCGCCCCATTTACCGGTCTTAGCCTGCCGTCAAGCGAAAGTTCGCCGAAGAACGCCATATTATCTGTATCAGTCAAATTAAGCTGACCGGAGCTTATCAATATTCCTATTGCAATGGGTAAATCAAGATAAGCACCCTCTTTTTTTATACCTGCAGGCGCAAGATTTACAACAATTCTTTTGCCCGGAATCTGAAATCCCGCATGCTTCAGCGCCGTTCTTATTCTCTCTTTTGATTCGCGTACGGCAACATCCGGAAGACCCACAATCTCCCATGCCGGTATACCCGTACTTACATCTGCCTCTGCCTGAATTAAAAATCCCTGTATACCGCTGAGTCCGACACTGTTTATCTTTGCTATCATTATTTATCACCTGTTTCAAGCAGACTTACCTCATCCGCCGTAAGCTCTCTTATTTCTCCGGGTTTTAAGTCTTCGTCAAGTACAAGCCTGTTCATTGCAGTTCTTTTTAAATACAACACCCTTTTATCCAAAGCCTCAAACATTCTTTTTATTTGATGAAATTTTCCCTCGGTTATTACCACTTCCGTCAGCGGGTTTTCATTTTCCTCTATTACTCTAAGCTCTGCCGGCTTTGTTTTATATCCGTCATCCAAGACTATTCCTTCTTTAAAGGCTTTTATATCATTATAATTTATTTCTTTATCAATAACAGCTATATATGTTTTGGGAATATGATGTACCGGACTTGTTATTTTGTGTGCAATCTCTCCGTCATTTGTAATAAGACACAAGCCCTCAGTATCTATATCAAGTCTGCCTACCGGAAAAGGCTTGTAATGCCGGAATTCCTCCGGTACCAAATCCAAAACCACCGGCTGTCTTGCATCCCATGTAGCCGACAAGTATCCCTGCGGCTTATTAAGCATAAGATATATAAATTTGCGGTAGATAAGCTTTTTTCCTCTCAGGCTTACCTCTGCCGTTTTCTCATCAATCTGCATATCGGGTTTTAGCTTATCAATACCAAAAACCCTTACATCTCCGCCGCGGATAAGCTTTTTAATTTCACTTCGGCTGCCGGCACCGCAGTCAGCAAGATATTTATCCAATCTCATTAAAGCTTACACCTCATATTTCCCAGTTTAACGTCATAATATTATAAAAAGGAGGTCTGAAAAATGTCATTTTCAAATAAAATTCAGGCTTTTTTAATCACACTTTCAGCCGGCGCCGCAATTATAGTTTTAATCATGGCTTTGCATAATTCAGACTCCCGTATAAACAAAGCAAACCTTGAATTTATCCAATCCTACGGCTGGCAGACAGAAAAATCGCCCGAGGATATATCAAATATCACCATTCCGGAGGAATTTGATGAAATCTATAATGCATATAACTCTATAGAAGCATCATCAGGCTTTGATATTACTCCATATAAAGGAGTAAAAGCCGTAAGATATTCGTATAAAGTCTTAAATCACTCCTCGTCCGACACAGGACTTATACGCGCAAATGTCTTTGTGGTAAAAAATAAAATTGCCGCTGCGGACATATGTTCCCTTGAAATAGGAGGATTTATACAGCCGATAAACGATAAATCAGGTCAATTATCATACTGATTCAGTATAACATATATTTTCAGAAATTACCATAGTTTTTTAAATTTTTATTGAATTTATGATTTGAGTGTATTATAATGTAGAAAAAATATTTATACAGGAGATAATCAGATGCATATAGACACAAAATGTATTCAATCGGGATACAGTCCCAAAAACGGCGAACCGAGAGTTTTGCCTATCTATCAAAGTACAACCTGGAAGTACGAAAGTACAGAGCAGATGGGAAGGCTTTTTGATTTGGAGGAAAGCGGATATTTTTATACACGTCTTGCAAATCCGACAAATGACGCTGTTGCGGCAAAAATAGCCGACCTTGAGGGCGGCGTCGCCGCTATCCTCACATCCTCCGGTCAGGCAGCGTGCTTTTATTCGATATTTAATATATGTGAAGCAGGCGATCACTTTGTATGCTCGTCAACCGTATACGGCGGAACCTTTAATCTTTTTGGCGTTACCCTTAAAAAAATGGGAATAGACGTAACCTTTGTCGATCCCAATGCAAACGATGAAGAACTGAATGAGGCATTTAAAGAAAACACAAAAGCCGTTTTCGGCGAAACAATAGCCAATCCGGCGCTTGTTGTTTTGGACATAGAAAAATGGGCAAAGGCAGCTCATGCTCATAAAGTTCCCCTTATAATAGATAACACTTTTGCAACCCCAGTAAACTGCCGTCCCTTTGAATGGGGCGCGGATATAGTCGTACATTCCACCACAAAATATATGGACGGTCACGCAGTGTGCGTCGGCGGTGCAATAGTCGACAGCGGAAACTTTGACTGGGAGACCTCCGGCAAATTTCCGTGTCTTACCACTCCGGACGAATCCTATCACGGTATAATTTATACCCAAAAGTTCGGCAAGGCGGCATACATAACAAAAGCAACCGCACAGGTTATGAGAGATTTGGGAGCAATCCCGTCACCGCAGAACTCATTTTTGCTTAATATCGGACTGGAAACTCTGCCGCTGCGCGTAGAAAAGCATTGCCGAAACGCACAGGCCGTTGCGGAATTTTTATCACAGAACGATAAGGTATCATGGGTTAAATACTGTGGTCTGCCAGGTGACGAATATTATGATTTGGGCAAAAAGTATCTGCCAAACGGTTCATGCGGAGTTATATCATTCGGTGTAAAGGGCGGCAGAGAAGCCGCTGTGAGATTTATGGACAGCCTTAAACTTGCGGCTATTGTTACACATGTTGCAGACGCAAGAACCTCTGTTCTTCATCCTGCAAGCCATACACACCGTCAGTTAAACGACGAGGAGCTTGCCGCTGCAGGCGTAACACCGGACTTGATTCGTCTTTCTGTCGGAATTGAAAATGCAGAGGATATAATAAACGATATAAAACAAGCACTTGAAAAGGCATAAAAAAATCCCCTTTTGGGGATTTTTTTATGCCTCTCTTTTATCTGCGGCATTATAGCTTTCCAGCATAGCGTTATTATCCAATGCCTGTCCCGTTCCGAAAGCCACAAAGCACTCCGCGTCATCCGCAGTAACGGTTTTTATTCCTGTTTCTGTCTGAATCATTCTTTCCATACCGTATATCAGAGAGCCGCCGCCTGTCAGTATTATACCACTTCCGCTTATATCTCCGATAAGCTCAGGAGGTGTTTCCTCCAGAATATTCTTTATTTCCTCAACTATAACGGACGCCGGCTCTTTTAAAGCCTCATATATTTCATCCGAGGAAACCTGAATGGTTTTGGGAAGTCCGGAAACAAGACTTCTTCCTCTTATATCCATTGCCAAAAGTTTATCTCTTTTACGTACGCAGCCGATTTTTATTTTTAATTCTTCAGCCGTTCTTTCGCCAATCAGAATATTATACTTTCTGCGTATGTATCTGATTATGGCTTCGTCAAAATTATCTCCGGCTGTTTTTATTGAGCGGCTTATTACTATTCCGCCGAGTGAAATTACTGCAAGATCGGTAGTTCCGCCGCCTATATCAACAACAAGTCTGCCGCAGGGATGCGTAATATCCACACCCGCACCGAGTGCCGCCGCCAAAGGCTCCTCTATCAAATAAACCTTTCTTGCGCCTGCCTGCATACCGGCATCAATAACAGCTCTTTCCTCAACCTCTGTTATATCACTCGGGACGCTTATAACCACTCTCGGTTTAAAGAAAGCTCCCAAAAATCCTCTTTTGCTTACCTTTTGCAAAAAGAATTTTAACATTCTCTCTGTCGTTGTATAATCTGAAATAACCCCTTCTTTAAGCGGACGCATTGCCACTATGTTTCCGGGAGTTCTGCCAAGCATCTTTCTTGCCTCTCTGCCGACCGCCATAAGCCTGTTTGTTTCCTTATCAACAGCCACAACTGACGGTTCCTTTGCGGCAACTCCTCTTCCTTTTACATATATCAATATAGAAGATGTCCCCAAATCTATTCCTATATCCTGTCCAAGCATTATTATTTATTTCTCCTTTGTCGATTGCATTACAATTATGTTACAAATATGTTACAGAATATATTTTACAATATTTTATATCTCCTGTCAATGCCTTCGACATAAAATCCTAAAAAAATAATTATATATTTTATTGCTTTTTTTCAGCAGAATAATTATAATGTTTTTAAAACAACTTGACAAAATGAAAGGCTTATTAAAATGAACAATAAATTTATAACAGGCTGTAACTATTGGGCTTCCCACGCAGGTACGGATATGTGGAAAAACTGGGATGAAAGCATTGTTGAAGACGATATTAAGACTCTTTCTGAAAACGGAATTAAATATTTAA
>CAJLFL010000064.1 GCA_905205855.1 uncultured Eubacteriales bacterium
CTATGCCGTAATAATAACACCGCATATTATAAAAGTAAATACATATAAATACCATCTTTTTAAACTATTCTAACATATACTTGACATCCTATAAATAATTATATATAATTAGATTGCTATTATTATTGGAAATGAGAGCGAAAACATGAAAATTATTGATTTTTTAGATTTATACAAAACTGATTTTGCAATTCACGGTCTTACCTCTATATACCAAACACCGTCATACAGAGGTTTCAGCACCGGAAACCGATTGGTAAACGGCTTTCTTTTGGTTGACAGCGGTACGGGAAGATACGACTGGGAGGGCGACAGCTTTGAACTGCATCCGTACTCGCTTATATATCTGCCGCTCCATTCTGTACACCGCCTGACTGTATATACCGAAAGCATATCATTTTACCGCATCAATTTTACCGTTACGGATATGACTGATAAAACTGATGTTTTATTTTCGCCATTACCTGTACCGATTTCCGACAACGTTGGCTCTCTCTTTATGAAAAACGCAAAAAAACTTTCTGATATACTGACTGTTCCCGACAGCAGTTATCGTGCCATGTCGCTTTTTTATGATATGCTGTCCGAGCTTTATCAGCTTTTAAAGCAAACCTCGGAAAACAGGATAATCCCTGCCATAGATTATATCAACAACCATTACACCGAGAATGTATCTGCTGCAGAGCTTGCCGAACTGTGTCTTTTAAGCGAAACACATCTCTACCGTCTTTTTAAAGCAGAAACCGGACAAACTCCATCGGATTACCGTAACAGCCTGAGAATACAAAGGGCCTGTCTCCTGTTGAAGGAAACAGACCGTTCTGTCGGAGAAATCTCATCCGAACTCGGATTTGATTCCATATATTATTTCAGCCGCGTCTTTAAAAAATACACCGGCAAATCACCTACAAAATATATAAAAAAACAATAATCAGATTTCATTAAAGCCTTCGCCGAGAACCTCTCTTGCATCGGATACTATAACAAATGCGGTCTTATCATGACTCTTTACCGTTTGAACCAGCTTTGGCATTTCCTTAGGGCTTACCACGCACAAAAGCATTGTTTTGTCACCGTTTGAATACATACCCTTGCAGTATATTCCTGTTACGCCGCGCTCAAACTCTCTCATGATTTCATCCGCTATTTCTTCATGCTTTGGTGAGATAACAAAAGCAAACTTTGCCTTATTGCCGACAACCATAACAAGATCGGTAATCTTTGCCGACAGATAAAGCGAAATCATCGAATATACTGTTACTGTCAGGCTCTTGAAAACCAGTCCGGATATAGCCACTATTGTGCAATCTATAGACATTATTATTGCCGCCACTGAAATATGAGGCAAAAACTTGTGTATCATAAGCGCGGCAAAATCACTTCCGCCGGTTGAAGCGCCCTCTCGCACTACAAGTCCGACGCCGATTCCGGCAAGCACGCCGCCGATTACCATTGCTATAAACATATCTGCCGTATACACCGGAAAATACGTACATACCTCCAGAAAAAACGACAGAAAGACAATTCCGGCAACCGTTTTGGCAACTCCGGATTTGCCGAGATACTTAAATCCGAATATAAACAGTATCGCATTTAAAACCAGCGTTGTCACCGAAAGCGGTACATTAAATAGGTGCAGCATTATACCGCCTATTGCGCTTATTCCGCCGGAAGACATCTTTAGCGGTACCAAAAACTGATTAAGTCCCAATGCGAGAATTGCCGATCCCAGTGCAATAAAACCATATTGTCTTGTTATTTGTTTAATACTTTCTTTATTCATACGCCCTCCGCATCACTTTTTAATCACAACTACTTATATATATCATATTAAATCAGCAAAGTCAAGCACATAAAAGCATAGATTTTGTACACAAAGCTTTATTTTACGGATTACACTGTCCGCATGGCGAAAAACCGCTTTCTATCGCTTCATTGCGCGTACAGTGCATGTACTTTTTGTTCTTCTCGCTCATCTGCTCTACTGCTCTGCAATCCGGACGATGAAGCTTCTTTGAGCTTATGTTTCCTATATAGTCACAGGCAGTGTCATTTTGCTCTGTCTCCTTCGTTTTTTCCGTTACGGTCGGATTTGTTTGTATTTCTCCGTTTTTCTTTGTTGTAAATATAACATTCTTTCCATCACTTACCGCCTTTATGTCGCCTTGCATATCGGTACGGTATACCTTGACACCCGCATCGCGCAGACGGCTTAATGTATCTTCTGTCGGATGTCCGTAAGTATTTTCACCGACAGAAATTACTCCGTATTCCGGCATAACCTCACGCAGAAACGGATATGTGGTTGAATTTTTGCTTCCGTGATGTCCAACCTTCAAAACCGTCGCCGATAAATCATATCCGGCATCAAGTATTTGCTGCTCCTCCTCACGCTCTGCGTCACCTGTAAAAAGAAATGAAGTATCGCCATATATAACCTTCATCACAACAGAGCTGTTGTTCCGATCATTCTCATCCTCGGTTATCGGTCCGTAAAACTCAACCTTGCTGCTGCCAAGCTTAAGGCTATCTCCGGGTTTCGGATGTGCAATCTCCAATCCCTGCTCAGCAGCCTTTGATTTCAGGCTCTCGTATGACGGCGTATCCGCCTCTGTTTCCGGCGCCAGTATATTTTCAACCTTCATTTTTGCAAGCGGAGCAGAAAGTCCGCCAATATGATCGTCGTCTGCATGTGACGCAACAATATAATCAATGCAGCTTATATTCAATTTGCTAAGATATGTGTAAATAATACTGCTGGCATATGGTTTTCCCCCGTCAATCAGCATCGTTTTGCCATCGCATATTATCAAAGCCGAATCTCCCTGACCGACATCAATATAATGTACCTCAAAGCCTTGTTCACTATATCCTCCGGCATTATGTGTTGCGGCATTTTCTAATATCTGACACGAGCATAAGCAAAGCATTATATAAATGCATAAAATCGAAAAAATTATTATTTTTTTATCTCTCATCATATAACCTCCCCTTTAAAATGCTTTGTACATAAATCATTTATATTTTTTCCTTTTATAGAATAATATACTTTTTTACGGGCAAAACAGTCTTTATATAGTCTATATAGTATCATATATAGTCCACTTTTTCAATAGTAATATTTTATAATCTGATTATAGAAAGGATGAGCAATGTATGAATACTTACGAAACAGTAAAAAGCCGTTTAGTTTTTTTATGTAACGAAAAAGGCCTAACAATAAACAACCTGGCAACAGAATCAGGCGTTGCATCATCCACTATCAAAAACATACTTTACGGAAAAAGTACAAATCCGGGAATTGTTACTTTAAAAAAGCTATGCGACGGACTAAATATCTCTTTAATTGAATTTTTTAATACAAAAGACTTTTCTGATTTAGAACAGGAAATTAAATAAGCAATCCGTGTGCTGCCGATTGCCGTGCGGATGCTCATAGGCACACGCAATATTTGTTTATGCTTTGTAATATTCCCCGCCATACAGACACCTAGCCGAAAGAGAGCAATCCGAACCCCGATTTTGAGTGGCGGATTTCTGCGGCTGCCCGCAAATCCTAATCTTGAAGTGACATTTTTGGAACAGGACAATATGCTTGTCATACTTCCGGAAGGGCATTATCTTGCCGATAAGGAAAAAATCTCTGTAGCGGATTTGTGCAGAGAGCCTTTTCTGATGCTAAAAAGAGGGGATATCAGTGAAATTCCGGATATATTCAGCCGCAGCGGACTTAAACCCGATGTATGCTTTACAACATGGGACGATTACGCAATTATGTCAATGGTTGAAAAAGGTCTTGGAATAAGTATTCTTCCGCAGCTTATACTTAAAAGAATACCGTACCGAATTGTCACAAAGGAACTTGACAAACCGATTTACCGAAAAATCGGCATAGGCGTCCGGAATAAAAAATCTATGTCGCTTGCCGCCGAAAGGTTTATGGATTATCTGATATACAGATAAATATTATATATTACATTTCAAAAACAATAGTTGTTTTTTTCTTTAAATTGTAATATAATATTGTAATAGTTAAAGGGGTTGAGATACTTTGAGTGATAAAAAACAAGGTTCAAAGCCGCGCAGCTTTATACAAGGCGCACTGGTTTTGGGCATTGCAAATCTTATTGTAAAGGTTATAGGCGCAGTATTTAAAATTCCGCTTATCAACCTTATCGGTGATGACGGAATGGGTTATTTTAATATAGCCTATCAGATATACACCTTTATGTTTATTGTTGCTACTGCCGGTTTTCCTATTGCTATCTCTAAGATGGTTGCCGAAAGTATGGCACGCGGCGACGAACGTGATGCGCACAGGATTTTTCAAACAGCATTAAGCTTTCTCGCCGTTGTGGGACTTGCCGGTACAGCTGTTTTGTTTATTTTTCCCGATGCTCTGGAGGGTATGACAGCCGTGCCGGGATCTTCACTCGGAATCACCGCCATTTCCCCTGCGGTTTTCTTTGTTGCAATGGCATCTGTCTACCGCGGATACTTCCAGGGACGGCAAAACATGGTTCCGACCGCTCTGTCTGAAATAATTGAAGCAAGTGCAAAACTGCTCGTAGGTATATGCCTTGCATCATTCATCATGAATATGCAAATTGACAGCGGTATCTCCGCTGCTGTTGATTGGGCAGCAAAAAAGGTGCAGTCATCATATATACGCACCGTTTTTGCATCCGCCGGCGCAATTTCCGGCGTTACGGCAGGAACATTTTTATCATTTGTCCTGCTTAGCTGTATATACTTGTTTACCAAAAAACGCCGCGCTCCGCTGTCGGCAAACGCAGGCAAGTTAAGACCGCGCAAAACTATACTTAAAGAACTTATACTGATTGCCATACCGATAACCATTGGTGCGTCTGTTTCCAGCCTTACAACTCTTATAGATATGGCTACAATAACAAGACGGCTTGTTGCGCGTCCTGAGGTTTTATCACATTATGCCTTTATGTTTGAGAGCGGCACCAAGTTTGCTGAAAAAGCAGCCGCAGAGGGTTGGGCAGGCTTGGAGCTTTATCGTCAGCAGGCATCTACCCTGTACGGAATGTATACCGGTAAGGCGCTGACTATGTTCAATCTTCCTCTTACTTTGGTTGTTGCCCTCGGCATGAGTGTTGTTCCTGCCATTTCAGCTGCCATTGCAAAAAAAGACAGCCCTTCGGCACGAGGTATCACAGAAAGCACAATACGTATAGCAATGCTGTTTGCTGCGCCCTGTGCAATCGGAATGTCGGTTCTGTCCAAAGAGGTTCTGTATATCCTGTTCAGTGACTGCAATGCAAAATCGGTACTGGCAATACTTTCAATAGCTATTATTCCTGTAGCTATTGTATCGGTGACAAACGCTATTCTGCAGTCGTATGGGAAGGTATACTATCCGGTAATAAACATGATTATAGGCGGTCTTGCCAAAATAGTATTTAACTTTACATTTATTCCCTATCTCGGAATAGACGGTGCGCCAATCGGCACATTTTTGTGTTATCTTATAATTGCTTGTCTGAATATGATAAACATAATAAGATTTGCCGGAATAAAATTCCGCTGGGGCAGCTTTGTAGTCAGACCTATTCTTGCTGCACTGATAATGGGCTGTGCAGCCTTTGTCCTCGGTACATTTGTAACCGGCGGAAATATGCTCACAGACGGCAGCATAAATGTTTGGCTTAAACGGTTTCTTATTGCCGCTGAGCTTGGAATATGCGTGATTGTGTACTTCTTTACGGTATTTGCTGTAAAAGCCGTTTCGAGGGAAGATATACTTAATCTTCCCAAAGGTGAAAAGATAGCGGCTGTACTTGTCAAACTAAAGCTTTTGAAAGGAGAATAAACCATGCGTCTTGATAAATATTTAAAGGTTTCAAGACTGATAAAACGCCGCACTGTTGCAAATGAAGCATGTGACGGCGGCAGAGTCAGTGTAAACGGCAAGCCTGCACGCGCCTCATATGACGTTAAGGTCGGTGATGTTATTACAATAAACTTCGGCTCTAAGCCATTGAGCGTAAAAGTGCTTGAAGTAAAAGAAACAGCGTTTAAGGACGCTGCAAAGGAAATGTATGAAGCGGTAAGTGAATAATTCTTACAAAGCGGCTGTTTAGCATGTTGGGTTCGGCTAAACAGCCGCTTTTAGCGTATTGATAAACCATATTCCCAAAAAAGTTTCATTTTGAATAAAAGCCGTTTCCTGATTCTGCCATATCTTCTCGACTCTCACCTTAATCGGGTTCCGATAGCTAACGTAATTCTTTTGGAGTTTTACCTGTGATATTAAAAAACACCTTACGGAAATAATTAGATGAGGAAAATCCAACTCGCGCACTTATTTCTTCAACGGTCAAATCAGTATGCAATAAAAGTTCCAATGCATTTTGTATCATAATATTATGCTTGTATTTAATCGGTGTTACTCCCGTTGAGGATTTAAACAGCCTATAAAATCCTGAACTGCAGGAATGACAAAGCTTTGAAAGCTGTTCGACCGACAGCGGCATATTATAATTTCCTTCGATAAAGTCAACAGCCGGCTGGACATCTATCCTGCCTATACTGCTTGATTTCTCTTTCCTCATATGCTTGTAAATATCTGAAAGCAGACAATACAGATATGATGCTGAAAGGTAAATACCATCATTATAAGATCGGTACAGTTTATCAATTAAATCACAAGAATAATTCTCAATAATCTGAAATCTGTACTCATAAAAGCTGTAGGGGTTTATAAATGAAAGCTTTACAGAATAAAACTCTATCTCCGGATTTCCTGTCCAAACCGAATAAATACTTTGTTCCCTTCGCAATGTAAATAAGGTCGCCCTTATTCGCATAATAGCTTTTTCCTTTATAAAGGAACTGAGCCTTGCCGCTGTTTATATATCCAATGCATGGCTGCTCAAAGACTTGTAAAGAGCCAACAGCATGTGTGTCCCTGAATTTATAAAGTTTACAATTAAAAGCGTTAATAAGCGAATTCATTTTTCACAGCCGCCTTTTATAGTATAATGGTGTTTTTATATATTATAATGTGTTTTATTTCTTTCGTCAATATGGTTTAATAGTGAAAAGAATTATATTTAAAGGATGATTGAAAATGAAACGGATTAAAGTTATTCAAATTGGTATAGGTCACGATCACGCAACCGCAGTTTTAGACAGTCTTTTAAGACAAAATAATGTTTTTGATGTTGCGGCATTAGCCGTACCTGAAACAGAAAAGACAGATTTTGCCGAACGGCTTGAAAATTACAGAACTAAGGTTTCTGTTATGTCAGTCAGAGAATCGTTTGAGATTTGCGGCGTTGATGCCGCAGTAATAGAAACAGAAGAAGAAAACCTTACAGCCTATGCATATTCCGCTGCGGAAAAAGGGCTGGCGGTGATATAAAAAATCCATTTGATTATGATTATGAATTAAAGCTATACAAAACGATTCTGCTTTCATGCGGAATACCGAATAAAAAATAATAAGACCTGCCCCCAAAAAGCATTAAGCTTTTTGGGGGCAGTCAAACAAATCAATAGTTCTCTGCATGGATTTCAAAATAGCTTTGAGGATGCGCACAAACAGGACAAACCTCCGGTGCCTTTGTCCCTACTACAATATGTCCGCAATTTCTGCATTCCCAAACCTTAACCTCACTCTTTTCAAACACCTTTGCTGTTTCAACATTTGAAAGCAGCGCACGATAGCGTTCCTCATGCTGTTTTTCTATAGCTCCGACCATACGGAATTTAGCAGCAAGCTCTTTAAAGCCCTCTGCCTCGGCAGTTTTTGCAAATTCCTCGTACATATCTGTCCATTCATAGTTTTCGCCGTTAGCTGCAGCATCAAGGTTTTCAGCCGTGTTACCGATTCCGTTTAACTCCTTAAACCACATTTTTGCATGTTCTTTTTCATTATCAGCGGTTTTCAAAAACAAAGCTGCAATCTGCTCGTATCCATCCTTTTTTGCTCTGCTTGCAAAATAGGTGTACTTGTTGCGCGCCTGCGATTCGCCTGCAAAAGCCGCTTCAAGATTTTTTTCTGTCTGTGTTCCTGCATATTTTGTTTTATTCATACCAAACACTCCTTATAAAAATATTTTTGCGGAATCACTCCAAGCATATTCCGCAAATATAATTATATTTATTATAACACAAAAACCAAAAATATACAATAAGTTCAAGGATTTATAATTTATCTGCTGCAAACTCCGATATTTCATTTTCGAGAAGTCTGAAAACCTTCGCCACAAGATACCCGTCAGCTATCGCATGATTAAGTCTTACCGTGACAGGCATAACAAACCGTCCGTTTTCCTCTCTGTATTTGCCCCAATTTATAATAGGCGCAAAAAACAAATATCCGTCAGGAAGTTCTATATTCAATGAGTCATAACTTAGCCATGAAATATATGACGCATCAAACCAATTTGGGTGGTTAGCCATATCAAGACCATAATCGCGCGTTTGTTTTGCCTTTTCTATATCCTCCGCACAATTTTTATAAAACTCTGCATAATCCTCATAATACTCTGTATAAACCGGCGTACAGGTTTCGGTATCATCATGAAATATGTACTGTGCAGGATTGATTTTGTCATAGCAAATCAAAGTATCCGTCTGCCATAAATATCCCATCTTATAATCATCACGCGAATTCAGCACCTTTGCAAGCAAATACAAAAAATTGATATAAAACTTCGTTCCGGTGTTTTTTGAACACTCTTTAAGCTCTGTTACGTCAACTCTTGCCGTAATTGACGTAGAACACTTACAGTCCTCCGAAAAATGGCGGAACACGCCCTTTCGGTAGTACTTTTCCTTATCTATTACTCTATAATTCATTTTAAATCTCCAACCTTAATCCATCAATGTTTTTTTGGCAACGGCAATTCGTTATACATTGCATTAAAAAGCTCAGTCAAAAACTTTTTATCATCAACCTGTTCGACCAGAAGCATATCCTTTGCTCCGTCGTACGGCGGTTCATAAACGGCGTCCGGAAGCATTTTTGCCGCGGCAGACACCGGCTTTGCCAGAAAACGGTCATCACACAGATATGCGGCAATTCTGCCTTTATAATATATAATATACTCACCCATCATCTGTCTGAATGTTATATCCTCAAGCTCCGACAGCTGCTCTGTGATAAACTCTAAATACTCCCTACTTGTTGCCATATATATGTTTCCTCCAGTACTCGTTATCAATCTCCCACATTTTTCCGCTTAAATGAAGTGATTTAAACATTTGGTACAAAGCGTTTGCTTTCAGCGACGGCTTTAGGTTTTCGACATGTTTTAAAACACATGCCGCTGTCTTATCTAAGCTTTTTTCAAAGCTTTTTTTGAACT
>CAJLFL010000065.1 GCA_905205855.1 uncultured Eubacteriales bacterium
TACTCTTACTCTTAAAATATTAGATAAAACCGACGGCAAAACTGTTTTAGGAACAGTTATTTTTCTAAAAAAGACTTGACATTTCGTATATAACATGATAAAATAATGAAGATTTTCTTATGATGCAAGAATTATGCGGTGCGTGCACCGTATGCAATATCTTTACGAAAGCTGAAGGAGGGATAATGATGCTGAGAACATACCAGCCTAAGAAAAGACATCGTGCCAAAGAGCATGGTTTCAGAAAAAGAATGAGCACCAAAAACGGCCGTAAGGTTTTGGCAAGAAGAAGACTGAAGGGCAGAAAGAGCCTGTCTGCGTAAAATTGCGAAACGCATGTCCGGATTTTTATCCGAACATAAAATCGGAATAATATCAGCAGGTGCTGACGTTATATTGCTTATATGCTCTGCCGGGTTTTGCCGGCAAAGCATAGGCTTTTGCCGGCGGCCTGCGGCAAATCGGAAACCCCGATAAGGGTTTTCGGCTGTCCCAAAGGCGCCGTTGGCGTCTTTTTGTCTATATAACGGAATCAAATATACGCGAAACGGATACATAGGTCTCAAGCATAATATGTACTGAATATCCAAGCCGCGTAATAATTTTAGAATGGACTGAGGAAATGAAGCTTATAAGCTTAAAGCAGAATTCGCAGTTTCGACGTCTTTATCATCGCGGAAAGTCCTGTGTGACACGCACGATGGTTATGTATGTTGCCAAAAACCGTTTCGGCGAAAACCGTCTTGGTATTACTGCCGGTAAGAAGGTCGGCGGTGCCGTTCAGCGCAACAGAGCAAAGAGAAGAATACGGGAAAGCTTTCGTCTGTTTCAGTGCAGGCTTAAACAAGGGTATGATTTTTGTATAGTTGCAAGAACGTATACGGTAAATGCTCCGTACAAAAAGCTGGCGGAGGATTTTGAAACTGCTGCCCGGACTCTTGGAGTGTGGATTGATGAAGAAGCTTCTGATTAAAACTATAAGGCTTTATCAGCGTTATATATCACCGCTTAAAAAACCGTGCTGCCGGTTTTATCCGTCATGCTCGCAATATGCTGTGATGGCTATTGAAAAGTATGGGGTATTGCGCGGCGGATTTAAGGCTGTATTAAGAATTCTGCGCTGCAATCCATTGTTTAAAGGCGGAATTGACTTTCCGTAAACTATAAAGATAATTCATAGCGCAAGAGGAGGAACGTCTGTGTCCTATATTATGCTGGCTCTCGGCTGGGTACTTAAATTTTGTAATATGCTTGTGGGAAACTACGGCGTTACAATAGTATTGTTTACCATTCTTATAAAAGCAATATTGCTTCCGATGATGGTAAAACAGCAGAGGTCTATGACAAAAACACAAAAGCTTCAGCCGCTTTTAAATGAGCTTAATCAAAAGTATGCAAATGACAAAGAAAAGCTCAATGCGGAAACAATGAAGCTGTATCAGAAATACAAGATAAACCCAATGAGCGGCTGTCTGCCTTTGCTTATACAGCTTCCTATATTGATGGCTCTTTACTGGGTTGTTAAAAAACCTGTTGTTTATCTTATGGGTTTTCATGAGGATGAAGTATGGCGAATCGTCAGCGCTGTGCTTGAATGGGCAAACGGTGACGCCGGTAAGCTGAATCAGTTCTTTACCGCATTGGGTATAGACGACATGGCAAAGCTGACCGATAATGCATATAAGATGTTTGGTATGTACGAGATTCAGATTGCCAGATTCCTGCATTCTCATCAGGAAATAATGAACAGTCAGTGGATTCTTGAAACAGGAAGAAATTATGATGTAATAGATTTTATGTTTCTCGGACTTGATCTTTCGCAGACACCGAGCCTTAATGCATTTTTAGGCTTGTTTATAGGAAACGTAAAAGGATTGAATATGGGTACGGTTGCACTGTGGCTGATACCGATATTATCGGGACTTAGCTCGTTTGCGACGGCAAAGCTTTCTCAGACTATGCAGCCCGCTCCGGCAACGCAAAAGAAGGCAAACGGCGAGGAAAGTGCAAACCCAATGCAGTCTATGACGCTGTTTATGCCATTTATCTCGGCATGGTTTGCATTTACGCTTCCGGCAGCTGTCGGACTTTACTGGATTGTAAGTAACGTATTGCAGCTGGTTCAGCAGATTATACTTGTAAAAATTGTAAAAGTTGATTTAACCGATGAACAAATCGAAGGGGAGATCGTTAATGTTAAGAAAAATAGAAAAAAGCGCAAAAAGTAAAGAGGAGGCTTTAAAGCTTGCTGCCGAGGAACTTGGCGTTCCGGTTGAGGAAATATCCTATAAGGTCGAGAGAGAAACCGGCAAGGGGCTTATGGGACTTTTGCTCGGCAAAGAGGTATTTGTTTCGGCTTGGATAACTAAGGAAGCCGAGGAGGAGGAAGCAAAACTCAGAAAGCTTGCCGAGCTTCGTGCCGAATCTGAAAAGACAGAAAAGGCAAAGGAGGGCGGCGAATCGAATCCGTACGCTCCGAAAAATGAACCGGAATATAAGGACTATGTAGGTCCTGAGGGAAGAAAGAAAAAGACTTCCGCTCCAATTCCCGAAAAGAAGCAGGAGGCTAAGCCGGTTAAGGAGGAAAAGAAAGAGGAGGCAGCTGCCCCGGCGGCAAAGCCGTCCGATCGTCCCGCCAAAAAACGTGAGGTAACCGAAAAGTCGCTTGCAGATGCTGAGTTTTTTGCAAATGAACTTGTGCATCGTATGGGACTTACCGATGCTGTGGTAGAGGTAAGCCGCGGAAAAGAATCGGTAGATATAAATGTTTCCGGCTCACGTATGGGACTTTTGATAGGAAAGCGCGGAGATACGCTGGATGCTGTTCAGTATCTTACAAGCCTGTATGTAAATAAAGAAAAAAATTCCTATATAAAAGTAAATGTTGATACAGAAGGATATCGCGCTAAGCGTGAGGAAACTCTTGTCAGACTTGCAAAGGGTTTGGAACGCCGCGTTATCAGAGAACATAAGGCTGTCACACTTGAGCCGATGTCGCCTAATGAAAGACGTATAATTCATGCGGCGCTGCAGAACAGTTCAAAGGTTCAGACATACAGTGTGGGCGAAGAACCTTCACGCAGACTTGTTGTTGCACCTGCGGATGAGGTTTATGAAAATTAAAATTTTTGAGCGGAAATGATATGCTGCTGTCTTGGGGGATAGGAAAAAGCGCACAGAATGTGCAGGACTGCGATAAGTGCGTTTTTTATATCCCCTATGTTTTTAATGAAAAGGACTTTGATATGGACATGAATAAAATAGAAAAAAGAAAAAATTTTATTATAAACATTGTCTTTCTTGCATTGGTATTGTTTCTTGCATTTTTATTCTTGGAGTATGCAATAAAATGGATAATGCCTTTCCTGCTCGGATTGATTTTAACGCTGATGTTTAGACCGCTTATAAGCCTTATAACCCGAAAAACAAAGATAAATAAACGATTTTGCGCGTTTGTTGTGGTTGTGGCAGGTTATCTGCTTATAGGTGTACTCGTATGGAAGCTTGGCAGTGCATGCTTCTCATGGGTTAAGGAATTTTGTCTTAATCTTCCGACAATGTATACTGAGGATATAAGTCCGTTTTTCAGTACAGCCAATCAGGGAATTCTGGATTTTGCCAAGAGATTTTCTCCGGAAACCGCGGAGCAGGTCGGTGAAATCCTGGGCAATATCCTTGATAATCTGCAATCATATTTGCTCAAATTTTCAACAAATGTGCTTTCATACCTTGCGGCAACGTCAACGCGTCTGCCGCTGTGGCTTATATCATTTGTATTCACGATACTATCAACGCTTTTCATCAGCATGGATTATGACCATGTAATGGAATTCGTAAAGCGTCAGATACCGGAAAAAAATAAGCTAATGATTTTGGATATAAAGGATTATCTCGGAAAAACCCTTGCCGGTTATGCAAGAGCGTATCTGATACTCATGCTGATAACATTTGTGGAGTTATCGGTCGGCTTGCTTGCACTGAGAGTTAAAAATCCATTTGGTATTGCCGCCATAATAGCCGTGGCAGACGCATTGCCGGTTCTGGGAACAGGTACTATCGTACTGCCTTGGGCGGTTATATCTTTGTTCCAGCAAAGGTTTTATCTTGCGCTTGGCTTGTTTATATTATATGTAATAGTCACGGCAATCAGACAGTTTGCAGAGCCGAAAATCGTCGGCGACCAGCTCGGACTTCCGCCTATTGTCGCAATAATATGCATATATCTCGGCTTTGTGTGGTTTGGTGTAATGGGCGCAATACTTTTCCCTGTTACAATGAATATAATTTTATCTCTGCAAAAAGCGGGCAAAATTCATATCTGGAAAAATAAAGGCGAATAGTTTAAAAAGGGGACAGTCAAAATCGGCTGTCCCCTTTAACATTGTTATTTTACAATAACAATTTCTTTTACAACATCCTGATATATTCTGAGGAATACTCTTGATTCATTGCCTTCCTCAAATATCTCTATATCTCCCGCGGAAACCATTTGAATATTATTCTTGTTTCGCGTTGAGTCATACAGATATACAAGCGCATCTCCTGTTGCGTAGTTATAAACTGTGCCGTTGACGGTCATGTTTATACTTCCGCTGAACTTTTTGGTGACGCGTCCGTAAACAGTTGTCAGATCATCATTTATCTTGTTGACAAATTCATTATCCTTTGCCTTGCTGTCAAACAAAACGCTGATTCCGTCTATTTCGCCCTTGGTGTTGGTGCGGTACTGAATTATATCGCCCTGTTCAAGCGTTCCGGAGGATTTTCTGAGAATTGTCTTATCGGACGCAATCATATCAACTGTTTTGCCGTCCTGCCATCCGTAAACCCTGTCGGTGTCCTCATAATCCGAGTTTTGCGTTGCGCTGACATAATCAACTACAAGAATCGGGGACTCTGCTGCTGTTACGCCTGTTGTGCTTGTTATTACAACAACGTTCGCATTGTAATTTTCCTGCAAATCATAGATTATTGCATCATAAGACGAATTATTTGTCAGGGTCGATTTATTTCTTACAGCAAACTTATCGGTATCCGTGCCTGAACCTGCAGGAATATCAAATATAATTGTGCTGTCGCTTATACCTACGCTGCCGAGCTTGGAGGAAGAACTCTTATAAACCATGTCGTTTTTCCTAACGTTCATGGTGAAGCGTCCTACATTCGGTGCGCCTGTTCCTGTGTTGTCAAGAGCGGTTTCTATAGCCGTTATTGCATTGTTGCTGTTTGCCTCAAATACAATAACCTGTCCTATGGCTCCGCTTGTTCCGGTAGTCAGTGATTTTACAACATCTTCGGCTGTTTTGCCGTAATCGTCGTTGAGTCTGAGCTTGCTTGTTGTATTCATAATAACGGTTTCACCTGTTTTGGTGAAAAGTTTAAGCTGTGCGGTGTCATCAAAGCCGTCATTCATAACTGCGCCGACCAGATATGCGTAGTTTCCTGCTGCGGAAATGTCGGAATTTACGCTTGCGTTGGTGTCTACTGCGGCAATTTTGTTTTCTATATCAAGATAGAAGTTACCTTTGTCACGCAGCTTGATTTCATTCGGATAGCTGTCTGCCTTCTTGTATCTGTCAGTGCTGTTACCTATGCGGAAGCCCTTGTCTGTGGATTCGGTAATCATTCCGTTGATAACCGCATCTGATACATATCCTTTTACAAGCTCTTTGTCATCACTTATTGTATAAGAGATAACATTCCATTCACGAAGATCGCCTATACCTATATGCTCGCCGTTTTTAACAAGAGTATACAGGGTTGTTGTATCTTCATCATCAAATACAAGCGAACCGTTGAGGTATTTATCCGTTACGCGGTTTGTTACGGTCGAAACCGTATCAACAACGAGGTTTGTAAGGTGATTTACAAATACTATTTCATAAATTCCGTTTGTGTCGGAATCAAGCAAAATTACATTACCTGATTTTGGCTTCATCTGTTCCGTTGTTACGCCGGTCTTATATTTGCCGTTGTAAATATAAACTGCGTCGGAGGCGATATTTGCGGTTTTGGAGTTTTTGTCATCCGGATTTGCCCAGTAAACAAATGTTCTGTTTTCGCCGTCATTGCCGCTGACAGATACAATGTCGTCTGCGTCAACCTTTATCGCTTTGTTTTTGCTGTCCTGCGCTCTTACATCAATCAGTGTTTTGTCATCGCTTGTTTTGTCTATTCTTGCGTAATAAAGGACGTTGTAACCTAACATTTGCGTTGCGCTTGTGTCGCCCTCTAAAAACTGCTTTTTGTCAATCAATATACGATCTCTGTCGGTGGTGCTGCCTCCGTCCAGAGCAGTTTCTCTTGTTCCTGTAATCTGACCGTAGCCTTTTTCGACATTCAGCTTGTCATAAAGCAGAGTCTTGTCTACAACCTCATAGCTTGTGTTTGTGCCAAATCCGACCTGTTCCATAAGATTTACCGTCAGAGCGTTAAATACCAGTTGTGCAATATCACCTCTGGTTGCCGGCATAGCCGCCGAACCAGACAAACCTCTTAAAAGCTGATTGGTTGATGCCAAGTAAAGATATCCTGTCGGGTATCCGCCCTTATCCTCTGCTGCCGGTTCATAACCCATAGCGCGGACAATGATTGCTACTGCCTCCTGAAGAAGCACAGCATCATCGGGACGGAAGGTTCCCTCGGTATCTCCGATTATCATACCCTGCTGATCGGCAACGTTTATTGCTCCGTTTGCCCAGTGATCGGACGCTACGTCCGGGAATCTTGTCGAAACGTTTGAACTTTTAACAACGTCCTCAAGACCGACGGCATAAACTGCTACCTTTGCCATTTCGCTTCGGATAATATTGTCATTGGGACGAAAGGCTCCGCTTTCGGCATCACCGACCATTATACCGAGCGCTCCCAAAAGCTCGGCTGCTTCCTCATACTGTGTGCCGGAAATATCCGGTGCAAGCGCTACCTTTGAGGTGCTGTATCTTGAAAGTGCCGGTTCCTCTGCTACCGGATCTGAGGTCATACCGTTGTACTTAGAGCTGTTTTCTATCAGATTGGTGTTGATGTTTGTATCGGGGTTAAGTGTACCGTCGGCGTTTGTGCCGTCAAATGTCCTTAAACCCTGTTGGATTGTTCCGGTATCTCCTGTTGTTCCGCCTGTGTCCGCAGATGCCGGAAGCGTTTCGCTGCCGCCTTCGGCAAAGCCGGAAGCGAATGCTCCGGTTGCTATTATGCCTGTGATAAGACAGATAACTGTAAACAGGGAGATTGTTTTCTTTAACATATGCTTTTTCCTCCTCATGTTTTATTATGATTTTCAGCTTGTATATTTTGTTTTTTACGCATTTATTTTGTGCGAGGCAATAAAAATTACACGGCAAACATTATGGCAGTCATGGAAAATTTTTTGTTTAATAAAAAATAAAATTTTTATATAAACTCTTGAATTTCAAAATTATATATGGTATCATTTAAAGTAGGTATACAGAATGTAATTATATTTTTGACATCATACATACATTATATTTAAAACAGGAGGATAATTTATTATGAAAAAGCACAGACTGTTGACATGTGCCGTTTGCGTTTCTCTTACTTTGTCATCGCTTGCGGCTCCAGTTTTTGCCAAGGGATTTTCGGATGTTGACAACGATTCTTCCGTGGCATGGGCTAAAACGTATATAGACCAGATGACGGAATCAGGCTATATTAAAGGTTATGAGGATGGAACATTTAAACCTAAAAGAGCAATTTCAAAGCTGGAATGTCTGCTTCTTATGTCCAGAATGCTGGGCGCGGAAGAAGATGACTATGCTGATGTTTCTCAGAAAGCACAGGAGAAATACAGCACAACCGTAAGTAAATATAATACTACATATGCAAAAGAACTTTGCTATCTTTTGTATAACGGTATAATAACAGAGGATGATTTGACAACATATGCATCATCCGCAAATGCAAATACAGAGCTTTTGCGTTATCAAGCGGCAATATTGATGTCCAAGCTGCTCGGACAGTATTCGGCTGCTGCTGCATACAGCCCGTCAAAGCAGACATATTCTGATTTGAGCAACATTCCGTTTACGGCAAAAAATTGTGTGGAATATGTAAGTAGCATAGGAGTAATGAACGGTATGGACAGTGATGCTGCGGGAAATCCGCAGTTCTCTCCGTCGACCTCATTGACACGCGCTCAGATGGCTGCATTGCTTTCACGTACAGAAGATAAAATCAACAAAAGCTATTATGAGGCAAATGTTGACAAGGTTTCGGGTGATACCGTTACCCTCAGCATAAACGGAAAGTCAAGAAATTATAAAACAAATTCGGATACTGTAGTTTATACAGAGGATGGAGAACGCGGCAGAGTAGCAAATCTTGCAGAGGGTGACAGCATAGCTGCCGTTGAAATCAACGATCATCTTCAGTCAATTATTGTTCTCGGCAGTGATCCGTCCAAAGGCGATGCTGAGAAAACTTCGGTATTTGCTATGATTTCTCAGCTGAATGAATCCGCTGACGGAAAGAAGATTACGCTTGTTGACTCGGAGGATGTTACAAATTCGGCAACATATGATGTTCACGATAACTGCAAATATACAATAAGCGGCGCGTCTGCGGCGTTCGGTAACTTCAAAAAAGGTCAGCTTGTTCAGGCTACTGTGGCAAACGGAAAGATTATTGCCCTTGAAACAATAGAAAAGAGCATGAATATTTCCGGAACATTGGTAAGCGTTGACTTTGATGACAGTGATCATGTTTATCTGACAGTTAAGGATTCAAAGGATGAAGAACAGAAATATGTTGTTTCAAACAAAGGTGCGTCTATCACACGCGACGGAGCGGCAGCGGAGTATCGTCAGCTTTCGGCAGGCGACAGCGTTAAGCTGCAGTTTACCAACGGCAAGGTTGTAAAAATCAGTTCGACAAGCAATTCGGAGAAGTTTACAGGAGTGTTGAGTGAGATTATCCTTGCAACACGTCCGAGAGTTACACTTACAATCGATGGTGAGTCAAAAACCTATTATCTGCGCTCTGATGCAACCATTACAATAGCAGGTACAACCTCAACTGTATATGATTTGCGTCCTAACGTGACCGTTTCCGGTTTATTTGACGGTGATGAAGTTAAATCAATTACGGCTTCTTCAATTTCAACAAATGAAAAGGGGGAGTTCTCCGGTACGGTTGCGGGTGTAAACACAACCTTTAAAGTTATCACCATAACAGATACTGAGGGTAACAATCACAGCGTATATTATAACACAAGTACAACATTCTTAAACAGCAACGGAAGCTCATC
>CAJLFL010000066.1 GCA_905205855.1 uncultured Eubacteriales bacterium
CTGTCAAAATATCCGCCAAGCTGTATTCTCAATACAAATCCCCCCTAAACCTTTTTCTTATCGCACCAAACGCCTTTTTTCTTTCATTACTTGAAAACACTACAAAGAATCCGGCTCCGTAACTGATTACCACCGCAATCAAAGCTGCTGCAATCAACATCATCCATGAGCTTATCGGCATAAACCTATGCACTGCCGCACATATACAAAATACCGCTGCATTTAAAAATATTCCGCGTAAAAGGTACGGATAAAAGGTTCGTCTTTTTAAGCCGATATTACTTGCGGCATACATAGGAACAAATATTGTTATTTTTAAAAGCAGCAATGCAGAGCTTACGCCCGCAATCGCATATAATCCTAAATCCGTAAACCTTAAGAGAACATATACCACCGCTATATTAACAACACCGATTACGCAGTCAAGTATCGCCGGAATTCGCACATTACAGGTAATGGTATTTATCTGATAAAGAGGAAAAACATAAATACTGAACGCCTGAGGAAGAAGTGTAAGCACGGATAAAATCTGCACTCTGTTTATCTCGCTCTGCGTCAGTGTAGGCAGCCACAAAGAGAAAAAGTTTCCGCCGAATACAACAATTCCGATTATCGGAACAGAGCATATAAAGCCACACATTTTGGAGGCAAACCTTGTTTCGGCAGCAAAGTCTTTTGTTGTCTGTGTCGAATAACTTATTGTCATTGAGGGATAAAACGCACCGGCTATAACGCCGATAAAGCTTATCAGCATAATCGGCAATGTTTTTGCAATAGACAGTATACTCATTTCCTCCGCGCCCATAAATATATTGGCAATAAGTAAATCCAGACCGGTAAAAAGCATCTGACTGAGCTGACTGACGGAGTTCCATATTCCAACTTTAGCCAGTTCAATAACCGCTTTGAAATCAAACAGTTCTTTTTTGAACTGCAAATCCGGAGTAAGCTTGTTTTTGAAATGCACTTTAAGTATTGCCGAATATACAGCACACAAAAACACTATTATCCCTATATAGCCTATATACGGATAAAGGAATGTATATGCAAGCGTGAGCAAAACCGCTTTAAGTATTATACATGTTACATTTATAAATCCCGTAATCTCAAGACGGTTTTTTGCAAACGGCGATGCATCATATCTGGAAAATATCAGATTAACAAAAAACATCATAAACACAAATGTCCACAAACACTTTACGTCAAGAGAATGACTTGCCGGAACATCCAGTATTTTATCCAGAAAAACAATCATTATGACCGCCGGAACCGCCAGCACCGCCGTAAGAAACACATTTACAAGAGTAACGGAGGTAAAATATTTATTTGCCTCCTCTGTTTTACCTTTTGAATACGCGACTGTTATATATCTGTTTGCCATACCGTTGATTACTGAAGTTATAACCGTAGCGTATTCTAAAAAATTATCCGATAAACTGTAGAATCCATAAATTTCTTTTCCTATCTTCTCTATAATAACCGGGATAAGGAAAAAGTTTATTGCCATAGCTACCGCAAAAGCCGTAAACTGTGACAGCATGTTAAGTGCAAGCTGTTTTCCCTTACCGTTCATCTGCGTTTTAGCCTCCTTTTTTTGGCATATACCCACAAAACATTCCACATTTTGAATTTTATTAAGGACATCATCAGCACGGCACGCAAATCCTTAAAATTATATTTGCAGCACCTTATATAATCAAAAACAATTCTGTCAATCTTTTTTATTGCCTTAATATACTCATCATAGGCTATTCCGCTGCCGATATATGAGTATAAATAATTAAACAAAACATACACCGCATAAGCGCCAAGCTGATTTTTTAATTCATATCTGTTATCAATACCGTTTTTTTCAAACCCTTTAAGCATCAAAGCAAAAAAATGCATTGTATCAATATTAAACTTATGACTTGCAGAATTTTCTACCATTCTGTAAACATACATCAGCTGTCCGATAAAATATATTCTCTCCGCATTAAGCATTATCGGCAGAGTTACGGCAAAATCCTCGCCTATCTCGATTGATTCATCTATACCGAATGAAAATTTTTCAAAAAGTTCACGTTTTACAATCCTTGCCGCAAGGCTCGGATATACACCAAAAGTAAAAAAGGGCTTGGTTTTATCATAAACTATTTTTTTATACAACTCGCCTTTTTTCTCTGCACCCGCATAAATTCCGGGCTGAATATCCGGAATATTTTTGATAAGTGTTTTATCCTGTCTTATCAAAAATCCGAACAAGTATACGTCAGCCTGATATATACTTATATACTCATCAAGACATTTAAACATCCCCGGCAATATATAATCATCCGCATCAACGTTTACTATGTATTTCCCATTCGCAAGCTTTAATGCGGCATTTCTCGCACGTGCCACTCCGGCATTTGGCTGATGGATAACCTTTATCCGTTGATCCTTTGCAGCATAGGAATCAATAATTTCTCCACACCTGTCGGGTGAACCGTCATCAGCTAATATAAGCTCAAAATCCGTAAAATCCTGCATCAATATACTATCTATACATTCTTCAATGTATGCCTCTGCCTTATATACCGGCACTATTATACTGAACATAGGTACAGCCATATCGCTTCTCCTTTAATTATTTTACAAATTCATGTATTTTCTCTGTGTAATACCGATCTTCCTTTATTACCTTTTTAAGCACAGCCTCACAATTCTCTGAGAACTCACCTTCATCAAAGCTTTTATAATAGTCATATATTTTGTCAGTTATATATTCCTCATTCTCTGCAAGACTTATGCCCAAACAATTCTCATCAATCAGCTTTCCCGAATATGTGTTAAGATTGCCAAACATCGGTTTTTTTCTTATCAGTCCGTCATAAAACTTATTTGCCACCGCCGGATAATTCACAAAGTTATACGGATAATTATAGCAAATCATATCAAACGAATCTATAATATTCATCTTATCTCTTTCATCATACGCGCCGAACACCTTAATATTTTTAAACCCTTTTGAATAGTCCGAAAGCCTGTCAACACAATCTCCGGAGCCATGTACATGAAACTCAAATCTGCTGTCAGCGCCGAACTTTTCTGTCAATTCTATAAGATAATCATACTCACGCAGATAACCTATATAACCGATAATTATTTTACCGCTGCATCTTTTTTCACATTTTAACACCCTGCTGTTATAGTAATCGTATTGGAAGTTATGGGCAATAATAAGTTCTTTTTTATCTGTCAGATATTCTTTAAATCCGGGTGACGAAATCGCCGTGAAACGCGACCTTTCAATAACCTTGTCTACAAAGCTTTTATACAGCTTAATATATTCGTATGACGTATCACGATAGTCGAAAAAATACCTGTCTTTATATTTGCCGCAAACTAATTCAGGAAGCAAAACCGCTGTCTGAGTTGTAAGGACAATAAGCTTTTCATAATTTCTCTCTTTTATAATCTTTTTTGCAAATCGTCTGAAGCTTATAAACGGTAGAATCTTTCCTGAAATTCTGCCGTAGCGCTCTACCTTTTGATAAAACGTGAAGTTTTTATCATCATCGGGCATTTTTATACCGCTCCTGTTACAATGCACGATTTCATACGGGATATTTTCACGATTCATTATCTCAATATACTTTTTTACAAATGGTGACAGTTCGATCTGTCCCGCATATATAATTCCAATCATAAAGTCTTACCTCATATAATACTATCAAATTCTTTTAATGCAATTTTATTATCGCCTTTCGGCTGATATTTGCTGTTATAAACCTTTTCCGGATTTTTTAACAGTGCTTCAAGTGTACTCTCTATAGCTTCATCAGAGTTGTCACAAACAAAGCCTGCTGCGTTTTTTTCAACAAGCTCTTTCGCAGACACCGTATTTGTCGTAAGGATTGGTATTCCGAATGTCATTGCCTCGCCGTAAACCATAGGAGCAGCCTCGTCATACGAAGGCACAAGCACCAGATCTGCCGATTTAAAATACGGATACGGATTCTTCTGAAGTCCCAAAAAAACAATGTTATCACTCAAATTTCTCTTTTTACTCTCTGCCAATGCACTCTCGTACTCAGCGCCGCTGCCGGCAATTCTCCACACAAAGCTGCACCCTTTATTTTTTAAACGCTCAAAAATCGGCAGCATACGGAACATTCCCTTTTCGCTGCTTATCCTTGCCGAGGTAAAAATGTTTAGCGTTCCATTCGTATACTCTGTATCAAACCTTTCTGCAGCCAAACGCATTTGTGCATAATTAAAACAATTATGCACAGATGCCGTTTTTCCTTTCAGTTCAGGACAGACCGCTTCAAATACCTCACGGCAGGAATCCGAAACACAAGCTACAGCATCAAAATTTTTATAATAGCTTCTGTTATAACTGTTATTTCCAAAATAATTCTTAAAATCGCAATGCACAAAGCTGATTTTTCTTTTTGCCTTTATGCTTTTTACAGTAAACTCATTGCATCCTCCGTAAAAATATCTGTATGATGAATTTTGCATGAAAGATATTGCCGCGTCATATTCTCCGTCAAGCTTTTGAAACATACAAAGAATACCAAAAGTAAATCTGCTTCCGAATATCCGCGTCAATATCACCCACAGTGTACGCCACAGCATACACAGCACTCCCGTGTCAGACGCTTCACTTTGTGACATACCCATAATCCGCGTAAGTCTGTTTCCAAATATAAGATGCACATTTTCCGGAGTTTCATATTCTCCCATCGGCGAAAACAGAAAGAGCGTTATTTCATATTTGTCTGATATCTCGTTCAGCAAGTTTATAAGCGAACGCTGTATACCGCCTATATGCAGATTGTTGCATACAAAAATAAGCTTTTTCTTCATTTTTAAATTCCTTCATTTTCTTTATCTTCTTCGTATTCAGCTTCTGTTAACTGCTCTTTTTTATATGCCTTTATGATTTCAAGCGCCAGTGCCAGCATTATCATAAGAGTTCCTGTTATTACTACCGCTATTAATTCGTACAGCATCGTGCTTACATTGTCATAGCACTTAACACCGGTGAGCAGCGATATGTGCTTTTGTGTGTTATAATCATTATAATCATCAAGTGTATCCGACAAGGCCGTATACAGCGACTTCATCTTTTCTTCCAATGCCGAAAGCTCATTTTCCACATCTTCGGTAAGCTTCTCCGTATCAACATTTTCATTTTTTCCGCCTACAAATATTTCGGCAACGTTTTTGCAGTGCTCTGACTCAAGATATGCATCATTTGCAGAAATCAGCTGATTGGTATAATTCTCAATCAAAGTATCATATGTTGTCTTTGATGCCGCTCTGCGCGTTCCGTCATCATAAACTCCGTCAATAATTTCCAAATCATCATTGTTCTGTCCGCTGCGGCGATAGTTATACGCATTTGGCAGCTCTTTATTAGCGTCCGAAAATGAATCCATTTTTGTCTTGGTCATTTGTGCCGTTTCTTCAAAATTCTTCTGCTTCAGCGCTGCCTCCTCGGCTCTTTGCCGGTATACCTCAACCAGTCTTTCAGTATTTTTGGATATTTTACCCTCATACACCTTTGCATAGACAGACGGTACATCACTGTTTTTTAAATGCTCGTACTCATAAATTAAATCCTGAAACGAATATCCCGTCCCGGTTGACCGGAACGCACTGTCCGACCCCATATAGTTTTTAAGCTTGCTTATAACAACATCTATATTATTTTCTATAATCTCTGTTGCCTCAATATAATCATAGGTATCAAACTTATCATCTGCAAGCGAGTTATTGATTGAGGCGAAATTGTTGTAAGACTCGGAGTAATAATCAATATATCTGAATGTAAGAGTTTCCAGAAGTTCTCTGACCTTATATGCCATCTGATCTTTCTTTCCCCAATACGATACAATAAATGTGTCCGGGTTATACTCATATTCCTCTCCATCCTTTGCCTTTGCTGCCCTAAGCTCATCTACAGATGACGGCACTATAGGCGAAACATCTATGCATCGCCTTAATGAATCCACGCTATCATCAAGACCAAGCGTATTTATAACGTTTTGCAGCACCTCTGGAGATACAATATGATATTGGTCAAACTCGCTGCCATCAGGAAACTTACCCTCAGAAATATCAGAGTCGTTATATTTTATTACAACCTTTCCGACGCTTGTCTGAATTGTATTAACATACATACGCGAGGCAAAAAAAGCAAGTATTAACGCTGCAATAATTCTATACTTCCATTTTAATAAATACTTAAATATATCAACCAGCTTTAGATTCATTTTTATCATTCTCCTTGTCAGCAAATCCCTGAATTACATGTTTTGCAATCCTTAAAAGCCGTAAACCGACAACCATTATTATTGAAAGAAGTACAAAGTATTTTATCCAGCCGATAATCGACGGGCTGTACTTTTCAGGTGTTGATATCGAAAGATAATTATTATTCTTTTTTGTAATATATTCATTATCGGTTCTTATAGCCAGTTCGGATACATCTCTAAGGCTTTTTTCTATATCATCAATCATCAACTCTGCATTTTGATGCATCTCCTCGGTTGATTCCGCCGCATTTTGAAATTTATTGTACTTTTCCTGATATTCGTCAATCGTTTTCTTTAAATCCGCAGCCTTTTTTCCGTTTTGATACGACATCTTTGACAGATTATCAAGACCTGTTTTTGTACGGCTCATATAAAATTCGTTTTCTTCGTCCACTGTCGGTACAAAAGCTACTCCGGAAATACGTGCATCATATATTTTAAGCGAAGCATTTGATATATTCGATGCGCCGTTTAAATAATCATAATTACGCATTTCACTGTCTATAAGGTGTTTTTTCTTATTAAGAAAGGTATTTTTGTTTTTGGACACTTGATTTTGCTGAATATATGCACTAAGCTTTTCTATACTTATATCGCGAATATTTACAAGTGATGTTATCAAATCAGAATATCTGCAGCCAGTATCGTTTGAAACAAAACCCACAGCCTTGTCTTGTTCCTGCCCGAGATAGTTTATCATTGAATTAGTTTTATCAGATAATATTTCACAGATTTCATCATAATCTTCGTTTTCGTATTCACTTGTATAGCTAAACTCCAGAACGGTGTTTTTATCCGAATACGTTGAAGCAAAAAAATCCTTATAACTCTCAGCAAGTGCATTCAGAAAGTCAACAGTATAATTCTTTCCGAATTTATTTTTTTGACCGTAATATATAACAAACTCAGCCGGGGTATAAGAATACTGTCTGCCGTTTGATATTTCGGAAACAGTTTTATCCACCGCCGATTTGGGCATATTAGCATCTATAGTAATTCTCGGACGGACATTTTCAACCGTAAGACTTTTATCTCCTGTTTTTTCAATAGCCGCAGAAATAACCTCATCAGATTTAATCTTTTCAATATCAAATCTCCCCTGTGACGGAGTAAGTCCATGCTGCGCTCCGTCATAATTAAGCGATATGCCTATCGAACGATAATGTGTATCTACTATTATATTGACTCCTGTTATCGCCGTAGAAATTATCGCTGCCGCTGTGCCTATCACTATTGTCTGTTTGACAGTTATCGCACATATTTTTTTGAAGTACATAATAAGACCTTTAAAAAGCTTCTTAAACGGCAGCTGCATTAAGTGTTTCATCAGCTATCTCCTTTCTTTTTTGTGCTTCAAATGTCATTGCACACATTATAACAATATTTATATATGGCTTAAACACATAAAATGTAAGCGAAAACGATAACGCCATTACCGCTGCAAATGCACATGCAAATTCCGGATTTTTGCGTATATTCCTAAAAAAACACAGCGCAGCAAATAGAGTAAACAATGCTAAACCAACTATTCCCTGGTCGGCAAATACCTGAACAAACTGATTATGCGCCCATCTTGCAGAAAGTCCAAGTCCGGAATTTTTAAGTGTATCTGCCGTAGAATAAAGTCCGCCGCCATGAATTATACGCTCCGGTTGCTCTGTAGTATATTTAATCAGATACATTATTATATCAAAAGGTCTTGAACCTTTATCCTCGGCTACACGCTCAACGGAATATCTTTCCTGCACGTCCTGCGGGAGCAGCGGAAAAACAACACTTACTACAAACAAAGCGCATAAAGCACCCATTACTATAAGTGCAATTTTGCCTTTCAGACTTTTTATTCCCAAAAGAATAAAAAAAACAATTCCTGCAAGCATCCCTATCAAGCCGCCGCGTGAACCGGTTTTCAGCACTGCATACAGGGTAAAAAGCAAAAGCAGAATATACAGCGGCGTAAGCTTTGACCTGTTTAGAATCCTTTTTATATATATCATTATCGGCATAATAAAATATCCGCAAAACTGATTTGGATCCTCAGGATAACCAAGAATATAAACTGCTGTTCTCCCCTCGCCAAAAACCTCTTGTGAACTGAACAGTCCAAAATACAGCGATAAAATACCTACAGCTATCCAGGTTTTTTCCATCAAATCACGTTCATAAGAATTATAAACCCGCATTGACATCAATATTATTGCTGCACACGTCAGTACCATATCCTTTGTCATAGTCTGTGATGTTTCGGTATTCAGAATCAAAAGCTCCCATACTGTGTATACAGTATATAATAAATAAACCGCCTGAATTGTATTAAAGCGGATAGGTTTACTCTTTCCGAATAAAAGCTTATAAAATAACACTAATATAACAGGAATTGTAACAGCTTTTAACAATGAGCCTATCGATGTTTCTACTATTGTTCCTGGCAAAAATACAAGATATAAACATACTGCCCAGCAATCAATACTTATTTCACTGAAATAAAACTTTATTCTTTGCAATGCTGTCATAGATTTCCTCCATTTATTATTACAAATCCGATATAAGACAAATAAAAAAGACCACACCAAAAAAGGATGCGGTCAGTCAATCATACGGATTTCTCCGGTTAGACACTAAACTTTGCGTCACTGCCTTTCGACAGGTTTGCCAATTAAAATACTATTCAGTTTGTCAGGCATATAATAACTAACGTATACGCCATGTAATTCAAAAAACATAATCTTTTTGAACGCTTATATTTTAGGCATACAATATAACCCCTACAATGAAAAGCAACAATGTAAATGTTTATATATAAGAATATCACTTAAATATAATCTTGTCAAGTTTTTTTGAAACTTGCTAAAAAAAGAACCTTCAACGAAAAAACTCACGTCAAAGGTTCTTAAGATTCCGGCAGCGACATAGGTTTCCGGGCAGTCACCCGCCAAGTATTATCAGCGCA
>CAJLFL010000067.1 GCA_905205855.1 uncultured Eubacteriales bacterium
ATATAAACTATGAGGGCGTGTGGCTCTATGAAATCGGTTTTGCGTGTCCGCGCAGCATTATCAGAAACAGAGATTTAAACTGCGAAGATTTTGCGAGAAATGCAGATGAAATATTCAATAATAAACCAATAACAATATTTTCAGAGCACATTCCGGGACTTGGAATGTGGGTTTGATTTATAAAACGGGAGAGCAGAAGATGTGTGAATATATAAAGAAAACAGAAAACAGACTTACAGCTGATGAAAAGCGGCAGCTTATGGATATATTTGCACCTAAGAATATTGCTGTTCCGGATGAAGATCCGTTCAGAAGTCTTTGTGTGACAGCTGACGGCAATATACGGTTTTATGGGGTGTATAACAAAAAAAGTGTTTTTGATACCGAATGTGACCGATGCTATATTGAGTCTATTGACGGCGGACTTACGTGGAAGCGTCATATAATCAGCAGTAAAAATACTCTTGGTGCTTCCTGGCAAATTCCGTATTCCAGAGAGTTTATAGTTCTGAAAGGAATCAAAAATTCAGGAACAGCAGCAATGATAGGAAATTCTCCCGATGATACTAATCCGCGCAGCGTTAAGGTCTGCAACGACATCTTCTTTGATTTTAAACCACCGTTTTTTATGCGTTCAAGACAGAGAATTATAGTTGCCTGCTGCGAGGAAAGAAAGGAAATACACGAAAGTGCATTTTTCAATGTACTGTGTATTTCGGATGACTGCGGAAGGTCATGGAAAACTGTGCATACCGATTCTATCGGTTTGTATGAAAAGCATTGGCCGCATAAAGGCTTCAGATGGCAGCAGAACACAAGAGAAAACACAATAGAGGAACTGTCGGACGGCAGGCTGATGATGATAACAAGAACATCAGAGGATTATCATTATATAACTTATTCATCGGATGGCGGTGATACATGGACCAAGCCTGAAAGGTCATGCTTTCATTCAACCGGAACTATGCCGCATCTGAAAAGATTATCCGACGGACGGATTTTGTTTTTTTGGTGCAACACAAAGCCTATGCCTGAGCTTGAAGGAACTGACGGCGTATGGGAGGATGTGTTTACAAACCGTGATGCAAATCATGTTGCAATTACCGAGGATGACGGCAAAACATGGAAGGGGTTCCGCGAGCTTGCTTTAAATCCGATACGCTGTAATGCTGATTTTCGGTCAGCCGGCGGTCCTCTGGAAACCAGAGATAAGAGTGTTCATCAATTTGAGGCGTTAGAGCTGCCTTATGGAAAAATTCTTATTTCATATGGGCAACATTCTGTATGCCGCAGAATAGCAATCTTTGATATAAAATGGCTGTATGAAAAAAGCCGTAAAGAGGATTTTATATATGGACTCTCCGCACTTTCGACTCAGGCATATGTAAAAAGTATTCTCGGCGGTTACCGCGGAACGCCTGAAGCACCGAATTCACGGGTGGGGCATTGTGCATATAACAGAACAAACGCTGCTTTGCTTGTGCCAAGTCCTGAGAACGACGGCAGAGAGGCGCTGCATATCTGTACCGGCGATGACGAAAGATTAGTCAGCAATATCGGCGGAGCATTGTGGAACTTTCCGGCGTCAAAAAAAGGCAGAATTACTGTCAGGAAACTCGTGACAGGCCGATGACTAAGACTGTCTTTGCTTGATTATTGGATGAATCCGACAGATGACACGGTCGAGTATTTTGCGGATTTTTCCTTTGTTGTGCGTTCTGATATGATGGACGGAAATAAATGCTATACAGATATTGTGCTTGAATTTGATTGCGAAAGGAACATAGTAACGGTAACCTCCGGCGAGTATCTTAATATGAGCTTTAATATGCAGCATAATGACCATCCGAACGGTCTTTGCTATTTGCATATGCAATCGGCGTCAAAAACAAAGGATGCGGACGGAAGTCTTGTTTCTGAGATAGAGTATAATGAGATAATATAAAATAAGAGAGGCTGCAGCCTCTCTTTATTTTATACACAAAAACGATATCCTACACCCCAGACGGTTTCTATATATTTTTCGCCTGTGTTTTTTTCTATTTTATCACGGATTCTTTGTATATGCACCGTAACGGTAGATACATCTCCGATTGCGTCAAGTCCCCAAAGACGGTCAAACAAGCGTTCCTTGCTGAATACTATATTCGGGTTTTCGGCAAGGAAAAGCAAAAGCTCATATTCGCGTATCGGCATAGTGACTTCTTTTCCGTCAACGTATACACGATGTGCGTCTTTGTCGATTTTAAGACCTCGTATATTTATTATACTGGAGCGGTTTGCAGCGGGTTTGTTTACAAGTCTTTCGTATCGTGCAATATGACTTTTAACGCGTGCCACAAGCTCTGACGGCGAAAACGGCTTTGTCATATAATCATCCGCCCCAAGTCCAAGTCCGCGTATTTTATCAATATCTTCGTTTTTTGCGGAAAGAAAGATGACCGGCGTATCCTTTTGCTTTCTCAGTTCAGAACACACTGAAAAACCGTCACGCTTGGGCAGCATAATATCAATTATAATTAAGGCATAATCCTTGCTCAGCGCCAGTTTTAGCCCTTCCTCGCCGTCGGAGGCTATATCACATTTGAAGTCGTTT
Organism: uncultured Eubacteriales bacterium; assembly: GCA_905205855.1. Classification (GTDB taxonomy): domain Bacteria; phylum Bacillota; class Clostridia; order Monoglobales; family Monoglobaceae; genus Ructibacterium. The sequence goes on from CAJLFL010000067.1 coordinate 2,597, forward strand.
ATCTGCAGATAATCTCTTTCAAGTTCTGCAATGCTTCTGTCATCTTCGATTATAAGAATATTCATGATTTGGTTGCTCCCTTTCTGAAAGTGCGCCGAAAGCATCTGTGCATTTGCATTTCGGCTTGTTATTTTTCGGCTGACGGGAGAAGTATCATAACCTCTGTCCCCTTGTCAATCTGACTTCTTATCCATATCTTTCCGCCGTGATCTTCAATTATCTTCCGGCAGATGGAAAGTCCCAGTCCGTTGCCGCCGATTTTAGCATTTCGTGATGAATCGCCGCGGTAAAAGCTGTCAAATATATGTTCAAGATCTGATTCAGCTATACCTTTACCGTTATCGGCAAAGGTGATAAGCGCGCCGTGCGGTGTGATCTCACCGCTGATAATAAGTGCGCCGGGTGAATTGCCCTTGTATTTTACGGCATTTGTGATTATATTAGCAAAAACACGGTTTAGTTTTTCCTTATCTCCTTTTATAACAAATCTCTCTTGCGGCAGCTTATACTCATAATGAATACCGTTTTGCAAAAGGTCGAGTTCAAATCCTGCTGCTGAGGATTTTACAAATTCAAATATGTTTACAGGCTCGGTATTATAATTAAGCCGTTTCATTTCAAGCTTGGCATATAATGAAAGGTTTTCTGCCATAAGCTCAATGGCGCAAGCCTTTGTATGTATTGTGCTCAGGTATTTATCAAGCTTTTCAGGGGTGTCTGCAATCCCGTCGCGTATGCCCTCCACATAACCTATGATGGAGGTAACCGGAGTTTTAATGTCATGCGACAGATTGGCAAGCAGCATGCGTTGTTCGTGCTCGTATTCAAGTGTTTCTGCCGCAGTTGTCTGCAGATGCAGCCGCAGTGAATCATATGCTTGGCAAAGTGCCATTATTTCTTTGTCACCGCTGCCGGTAAATTCATAAGTCAAATCTCCGTTTTTCAGCCGCTCCATAGCGGCTGTAAGCTCTTTTACGGGTTTTAGTATACTGCGTGATAAATATGCCGTAATGGCGATAACTCCCGATATTATTATCAGAATTGCTGCTGCTGCCCATATAATCAGAAATTTTGTTATTATCGGATTTGAAATTTCAAGTCCGTTGACGATTGATAATTCAACAGTGGGGTGCAGCAGTACAAATAATGCGCTCATAATAAGCGATAAAAGTATAATCATCACTATCGGAATTATCAGCATAATTGACAGACAAACCATAAATTTCTGTTTGATAGACATAATATCACCCTGTCTTTAAATCTCGTGCCGCATGAAAAGCCAGTATCCTCCGCTTATGAATATAAGAGCATATCCGGCAAGCAGCGCTGTCTTGGAAAGCATTGCTCCGGGCGGAAGCATGTGACCTAACCATATAGTATGCCATTTCATGTATCCGGTAAACAAAAGCCCGCTGAGGCTTGGTACAAATATACCGATTATGTATAAAAGCATATATATAATTATACACAAAAACATTGCCATTGTCGAGCCTTTTGTGAGCTGATTTATAAATGCAGCCATTAAAATTACAATTATCATAGGAATAATATCAATAAGGTATGCTCCGGCAGAATATAACAGACCTTTGGTTTCTCTGTTTATAAGCGCATCAAGCAGGGTTGACGCAATAAACAAAACAACAATATACAATAATGCCATAAGCGTAACGGCGGTTATTTTTGCTATATAAATTTTAAATCTGCTTATCGGTCTGAGCAGAACCGCTTTAATTGTCTGATCCTGAAATTCGGTTGAAAACAGGTCACATACTGCCATCATTGAGATAAGCGGAATTAAAAAGTTTATAAACAGCGTTATCATTGACATTGATGCGCCGGAGGAAATAAAACTGAATGAGCCGCCTATCAGCTTTGATATAAGAAGCTTGCCGAGAATGTTAAACATACTCAAAAATACTCCTATTAAAAGAAACACTATATATTTTTTTTTGTGTATAAGCTTTGTCCACTCATTGCCGGTGCATACAAGATACTTCTTCATATTACAACGCCCCCTTTATGTTCTTTTACAACTGCGAGAAAGTATTCCTCAAGTGTAGGCTGAAACCTCAATGCGGAATCTAAGGTGTCAAAGGTCAGCATACGTCCCTCGTGCAGAACGGCAACCTTGTTGCAGGTTTTTTCAAGCTCTGATGCAATATGGCTTGAAACCAGAAAGGTTACTCCGCGCTCTGCCGCAAGCTTGGTTATAATTTCGCGCACTTGGATTATGCCCTCTATATCAAGCCCGTTTGCGGGCTCGTCAAGGATAACAAGTTCCGGACCGGACAAAAGAGCAAGCCCTAAGCCGAGCCGCTGTTTCATTCCGAGCGAAAAACGGCAGACCTTGTCTTTTTTATAGCGGTCAAGGCGTATCAGATTAAGTATATATTCGATTCTGCTGTCATCAACATTATCATAATACTTTGATGCCATTTTAAGATTTTGCCATGTGCTGAGATTTCCGTAAAGGGCAGGCATTTCAATAAGACTGCCGATTTTTGCGGTTGCTCTTTCGTAATCATCATGCACATTTATCCCGAATATTTTTATTTCTCCGCTGTCCGGTGATGTAAGACCTGTTACTGTGCGCATGGTGGTTGTTTTGCCGGAACCGTTAGGTCCGAGCAGCCCGACAACATCACCGCGGTTTACGGTAAGACTGATGTTTTCAACACCGCGTCCGTTGCTGTAAAGCTTTTTAAGATTATTTATTTCAAGTATACATTCCATTTGGTTTTCTCCTTTCACGCCGCAAAGCAGAGCCGTTTTCGGCTCCGCTTATACGGTATTGATTTATACTGGTATAGTCGGCAGAATTTTAAGGTTCATATTCATCAAGGACTTTACCGTTTTCATCCATCAGATAAACATGGGAATAACCATCTGTAGAATACATATCAAAACTGTTTTGAGCGTCCTTTTGCTGTTCGGCTGTTGCCTGTGAACTCTTTATAATTGTAATTGAGCCGTTGCTGCCATGTATTACCGGTGACGGCAGAGAATTTATATCACATTTTTCTATTGTGGTTGTGCCGTAGTCGCTGAAATTAAATGAAATTGAAAGCTCAAGCATGTGACGCTTGCCGTCGCTGCCTATGCCGCTGATGTATACAGAGCCGTTTGCTGCTTCCGGAAGACCGCTGTTAGAAACGGTAATTGTTCCGTTTACGCTGTCAACCTTCGGATCGCCTCCGTTAAACAAGGTGTCATATAGATAAGGAGTGCAGCTGGAATTATCATAATCATCAGGATATTCGGCGCGGTATTTTGCTTCATCCTCAAAACCTTGCTTTATGCCTCCCATAAGCAGTGATGCACCGGAGGATATAAGATCCGGCATTTGATTTTCGGAAAGAGAAATGTTATATTTGTTGCTGCTGTTATTTGAGTCAACAAGAATTATGCTGTTTTTTAAATCTCCGACAAGTGCGTCGCAGGCAAGCTCGGCAAAGTTTATTACTTTTCCTGTCAGTTCACTTCTGTTTCCTATTAAGGAGCCGTCATCGCTGTTATAGACTTCACCGTCGGAATCATAGTTTTTATATACATATGAACTTTTTACCCCGTCCCCATCTGTATTGATACTGATTTCATAATCATCCTGAGAAATGTGCTCATATGATGTTGTTTCAAAATCATCAGACGGAGATTTGCGTGTGGATTCGGTGGTGCTTGTATATTTATTGGGATCCTGCTTGCCGGCTGTTTTATACACAGCTTCGTATTTTCCCATGCTTTCGCCGTCTACTTTCATTTCTATGCGTGTGTTAAGCGTGTAGTTTGTTTCAAATAAAATTGACTTTGCAGCGTTTTTGCATACGCTATAGCCGTTCGCATTATCATAATTTGCAAATACTGCTGCTGTCAGCGTGATAACGCCCACGCCAAGACATAATGCTGTTTTAAAATATTTGTTCTTCATAATAAAATTCCTTTCCGGCAATATTGCCGCTTATTTAGTTTCCAAATATTTGGAGGCGATCGCGCGCCGGATTCTTTATCCGACAATACCAGTATAAAACGTATTTGCATATTTTGTCTAAAACAAAAATAAATAAATTATTAACATTTGGTTTTATTTTGTTTATAAGCATTGTTGTCTTTGCTTGACTTAAACGTAATATCATGGTATTATATATAGAATCACTATTTTACAATTATAAGGAGGTCAAACTAATGTCTAATAATTATGATGATAAGGCAGCAATGATTCTTGACCTTTTACACAGAGATTGCCGCCGTTCAATAGAGGAGATTGCAACAATGCTCAGCCTGCCGGCAGAGGAGGTCGCCGGAATAATAGATGAACTTGAAAAGAAGCGTGTTATCCTGGGCTATGGCGCGCGTATCAACTGGGATGAGGCAAACGGTACCGATATTGTTACGGCATACATTGAACTTAAGGTTACGCCGCAGAGAGATTTGGGTTATGACCGCATTGCAGAGAGAATCTATCAATATCCGGAGGTTAAGGCGATAAATCTAATGAGCGGAAGCTATGACTTTGGCATAACTGTTGAGGGCAGAAATATAAAAGAGATTTCTCAGTTTGTATCGGGACATCTTGCGCCGATGGAATCCGTAACCGGAACAGCAACTCACTTTGTGCTTAAACGCTATAAATATGACGGTGTTGTATGTGCCCAGCCTGAAAAGGATGAAAGAGAGGTTATCTCCTTATGAGTATGAATATTAAAGAACTGCTCAATCCTGTGGTGGCAAATATACCGCCGTCCGGAATCAGAAAGTTTTTTGATGTTGCGGCAGAGATGGAGGACGCAATTTCACTCGGCGTGGGTGAGCCTGATTTTGTTACGCCGTGGCATATCCGTGATGAAGGTATATATTCGTTAGAAAAAGGAAGAACACATTATACATCAAATTCCGGACTAAAAGAATTGCGCGTTGAAATATCGAATTATCTCAATCGTCGTTTTGAGCTTAAATACAATCCGATGAGTCAGGTCGTTGTGACTGTCGGCGGAAGCGAAGCCATAGATTTATTTATACGTTCTGTCGTAAAGCCCGGTGATGAAGTTCTGATACCGGAACCAAGCTTTGTATGCTACAGTCCTATTACGGCTCTCGCAGGCGGTGTTTCTGTTCCGATAGTAACAAAAGCGGAAAATGAGTTCAGACTTACTCCGCAGGAACTGAAAGCGGCAATCACGCCGAAAACAAAAGTGCTTGTGCTTCCGTTTCCTAATAATCCAACCGGAGCGGTTATGCGTAAGGAGCATCTTGAGGCATTGGCTGAGGTGCTTAAAGGAACAGATATTCTTGTCTTGGCAGATGAAATTTATGCCGAACTTACTTATGGCTCACAAAGACATGTGTCTTTTGCGTCAATACCTGAAATGTATGAGCGTACGGTTATAGTAAGCGGATTTTCAAAGGCATACGCAATGACCGGCTGGCGTCTTGGATATGCATGCGGTCATCCGGATTTGATAAAGGCGATGACAAAGGTGCATCAGTTTGCAATTATGTCCGCGCCGACAACTGCACAGTATGCTGCGATAGAGGCACTTAAAAACGGTGACAATGATATAGCCGAAATGCGTGCAGAGTATGATATGCGCCGTCATGTTATGGTTCAGGGTTTCAACGATATGGGACTTGATTGTTTTGAGCCTGAGGGGGCATTTTATACCTTCCCTTGTATAAAAAGCACGGGACTTAATTCAAATGATTTCTGTGAAAAGCTTTTATATGATAAGCGTGTGGCAGTTGTACCTGGTACAGCGTTTGGCGCAAGCGGAGAGGGCTTTATAAGATGCTCTTATGCGTATTCAATAAAGAATATAAATGACGCTTTGGAGCGAATAGAGGCATTTGTAAAGGGCAGATAAATGCATGAAGCGGACAGGCGGTATTAAGCCTGTCTGCTTTTTAAGAAAAATTTTAGAAAATTTGAAAAAAAGTCTTGACAAAACATAACTTGGCAAGTATAATAAATAAGTCAGCTTTTTTGAGGTGTTTTTATTAAAAAGCAGATGTGCGAGCATGCTGGAATCGGCAGACAGGCACGTTTGAGGGGCGTGTGCTTATGGCGTGTGGGTTCAAGTCCCACTGCTCGCACCAATATTTTGCCTGATAGTGTAATGGTTAGCACAAGTGACTCTGACTCACTTTGTCTGGGTTCAAATCCTAGTCAGGCAGCCAAATAAGAAGCGTAATTTTGATACAAATTTACGCTTCTTTTTCTTCGCTCAAAACCGCTTAAATAAAGAACTTTCAAAAATAGATTAGTTTCCGAGTGAGATATGTGATAGGAAAAAATACAGGTTTTATTACTGGAAACAGGAAAACGAATTCACTCTGAACTTTTCTCAAAGTAAAATGCACCGTTTTTTCATTTTAATTCCGAAAAGCGGTGCATTTCGTTTTTGTGTATTAAAGACTTATTACTTGCCCGTTTTTGAAGTACACTGTGTAATGTCTATCGTGATGAACCTCAACTTTTTCAACCAAGGTTATCCAAAGTTCCTCATCAAAGCTTTCTATTGATTCCGGCGTACTGTTCAAGGTTTCAATAAAAACCTGCATTTCTCGTTCTTTATTGATGCGTTCTTTCCT
>CAJLFL010000068.1 GCA_905205855.1 uncultured Eubacteriales bacterium
CATTTAATATCAAACTAAACCACAATTCACAAAAGAAAAACTATCATGATTTCTGCATTTAAAAAAAACATACCGCTTCTCTTATGTTAATGTGTCATAAAAAAAGACTGCATCATCAGTATAGATTATTGCTTCTGTTTGCACTTTTATTTCTCCCCTCTTAAATTTCTTTCATCATATCATATCATTTTTAAATTTTCAAGAAAAAATGTCCGTTTAAAACAAATAATTTATTTTTTAAACATTTACATTTTTAGAATCTGTTATATATTAAATAAAAATAATAAATTTTTTGGAGGAAAGAAAAATGAAGAAAGCATTAGTTACCGGAGCAAGCAGAGGAATCGGATACGCAATTGCAAAAAAACTATCTCAAAATGAATATAAAATTGTCATAACAGGACGAAATATCAAAACACTTGAACGAGTTGCGGACAATTTAGGAAAAAATGTTCTTCCTATGGTATGGGATGCATCCGAATTTGACAAGGCTGAAGAAAAAATAAACGAAGCTGCTGATAAGCTTGACGGCTTGGATACTGTTGTGAATAATGCAGGAATTTTTGCACAAAGAAATGAATGGAATAAAAAAGGTCTTTTAAGCACAACGTCAAAAGAATGGCAGGATGTTATAAATGTTAATGCAAGTGCAGTGTTTTTCACAATGCAGGCGTCTGTCAAACACATGCTTAAGAATAATATTAAAGGAAATATTCTGAACATCACATCAATAGCGGGAAAAGAACCGGTTTATGGTGCATATGGCGGTTCAAAAATTCTTGCAACCGGTTTGACACGCGGTTGGGGGAAAATGTTTGCCTCCGATGGGATAACCATAAATGGGATTGCCCCGGGGCCTGTTGCAACCGAAATGAACAACTGGCACGAAGGGGATTCAATGAAACATGACAGAATACCGTACGGAAGATTCGTGACAATTGATGAGATTGCAGAGCTTGCAATGTATCTTTTGGATGAAAAAGCAAAAATGATATGCGGTGAAACAGTTATTATTGACGGTGCATATTCAATCAGATAATATAGGAGGATAAACGAAATGAATAAAAGAATAGAAAGCTTACTGCAAAAAACAATTGCGGGCGAAATGTATGTTTACCCAGTAAAAACCGATTATGACAGATGCGATTTGTTTTTATCGCCGGTAAAAATGTCGGGGAAAAGAGTATGTGAATATATAAAAAATCAAGAACCGCTGATTTTTCCTGAATCTTGTTTTCCCGGCATAATAACATTTGACGGCAGTGTGGAGGGCAATGTTTTCAATAGAAACGGGCATAAGAATTTTGCAATTGCAAGCGAAAATTTTTACAATAAACCAGTTGACAATCTGCTTACATTTGAATGGCAACATTCTGCCGGAGATTTTGGAAAAATCATCAATATCGGCATAAACGGCATAAAAGATAATATAAAAAAATCTACGGAAATACATAAAGATAATGCAAATGCCATTGAATTTTTAGAAACACAAACCGACAGCATTATTGAATGGGCAAAAAAATGTTCAAAAAAAGCCATAATGATTTCAAAATCAATATCAGATAAAACATATAAGAGAAACCTCAAACGATTATCCATGTCGCTTAAAAATGTGCCTGAAAATCCCGCAAGCAATTTTTATGAAGCTATATTGTCATTGTGTATATGCTTTGGGCTGCTGCCTGACAGTATTGGCTTAATCGACAGATATTTGTACCCATTTTATAAATCCGATATTGACAGGGATATTTTATCAAAAGAAGAAGCGGCTGAGTATTTACAAGAATTATTCCTTATGATTCAAGGCAGAACTCATATCTCATCAGATAGATTTTATCGGGGCGGCGAATCACATTTTTGCGTGGGGGGATATCTCGAAAATGGTGAGGACGGATTTAATGAATTGTCGAAATTGATAGTTGATTCTCTTATAGAGCTGCCGACATGGATTCCACAAATTTCGCTTCGCTGGACTCCCAAAACGCCGCATGAAGTTTTACGTTATATGATGGATTGTGAACGGAAAGACTCAAATAAACGTATTGCATTTGTTAATGATGAGCCGCGCATAAAAGGATTGATGAAATATACAGGTCTTTCATATAAAAGAGCAGTAAACTATACAATGATTGGTTGCAATGAAATTGCATTGCCGGGAGGAATTGTATTTGGTTTTGATCCGATGAATATTGTCAGGTGCGTTCAAAATACATTCTTTAACAGAAGTAATGACATTATAAAAGCAAAAACATTTGATGAATTTTATGATATATTCCAAGAAGAAATGTTTAAAGATTTATACGAAGCGGATAAAATAGGACTCGGCTTTCAAACCATACGCAGCCGCGATTGTAATTTGGTGAGCAATATGCTGATTGACGGCTGCATAGAAAATGCAAAAAGTGTTACTCAAGGAGGAACTGATACTTATATTGCTGTAGGATTACTCATAGGCATTTCAAACGTAATAGATTCTCTTTCTGTTACAAAACAATTGGTTTTTGATGAAAAGCAAATAACAATGAAACAATTGATTGAAGCATTGCAAAATAATTGGAATAGTTTTGAAGAACTGCGGGAATATATTTTGAAAAAGGGAGTGTTTTTTGGCAATGATGAAGCTTGTTCAAATGATATTGCACATAGGTTTTTTAAAAGCCTTGATAAGTGGAATGACGGTAATAATTATTTAAGAAAAAAACTTGTTTTTGGAAATCTTGTCGGTTATAATCAGCACCATAAATTTTTCGGCGATAATACAAAAGCCACACCGGACGGAAGATTTGACGGTGATATGATAAGCTTTGGAATCGGGCAGTCGGAAGGTAAAGACAGAAATGGGCTTACAGCCTTATTGTCCTCGGTTGCAAAATGCGACACATACTCAATTTTAACAGGTCCGAGTGTGACAAACATTCTGCTTGATGAGCAATTGGTTAAAAACGATGAAAACTTTGAAAAGTTAGTATACTTGTTTGAGACATATTTCAAAATGGGCGGAACACATTTTCAGCTTACATACGTTTCAAAAGAAGATTTAATAAACGCAAAGAAGTCCCCTGATAAATACAAGAACTTACGTGTAAGAGTTTCGGGTTTTTCAGACTATTTCGTATTTTTAAATGAAGGTTTGCAGGATGAAATAATACAAAGGACTGCACATACAAGATAGGAGGCATTAATCATGAATACAGCTGTTATTTTTGACATTCAAAGAAATTCATTTGTCGACGGCCCCGGAATACGAACCACTGTTTTTTTCAAGGGTTGTAACCTAAAATGTAAATGGTGTCACAATCCTGAAAGTCAATCATCAAAGCCGCAGATAATGTTTTATAAAGAAAAATGTACTAAATGCGGCAGATGTAAAGACATAACCGAAAAAGATACCGAATTTGTCTGCTTCAATGATGCAAAACAAATTTGTGGAAAAGAATATACTGCCGAAGAAATTTTCAATATTATACAAAAAGACAAGCTTTTTTATGAAATCTCAAACGGCGGCGTTACTTTTTCGGGTGGCGAATGTATGCTGCAGATTGACTTTCTGTGTGAAATTTTAAAGAAATGTAAAGATGCAGGTATACATACCGCTATTGATACGGCGGGATTTATTCCATGGGGAAGCTTTGAACGAATACTTCCGCACACAGATTTATTTTTATACGACATCAAAGCATTTAACAACAATGTACACAAGGAATTTGTTGGTGTATCAAATGAACTTATTTTAAATAATCTCAGAAAACTCTTAGAGCGTAAAGCAAATGTTTCGATAAAAATACCTGTTATACCAACTGTTAATGACTCAATCGAAGAAATGAAAAGCATCAGATGCTTTCTTGCACCATATAAGCCTCACGTGGTCGAACTTTTGCCATATCATAAAATGGGAGAACATAAGTATAATGCACTTGGGATAAACATGTCATCATTCAATATTCCATCTAAAGAAAAGATGGAAGAATTAAATGCAATTTTTCAACATGAATAACCATGCAGAAAAAATCTCATTACAAATAAATTTTGCTTAAAGATAATAGAGCAAAATAGAAGTTATTTTCAGTGGGCAGTTAGGAGTTAGGGTGTTGCCTTACTCCTAACCGCCTTAAAAAGTGTTGATTTTACAATATATTCAGCTTCAACTTTTGACCTTACTGCGCCATTTCAGCTATTTTTTAATATTTCTCAAAATTACTTCCTTATCCGGCACTGACTTTTTAACCTACCTCTTTTATTCATATATCCTGTATTTTTCTGTCTTTTTATTAAACTTCTCAATCTTATCCTTTTCACTTTCAATAAAACTTTCCGGTTCAAAGCCTTTTTTCCGCAAATCGTCCTTGCCGAAAAGCTCATCAATAAAGTATTCGCACTTACTGTTAAGTTTTATAAATTCAAATTCGCTGTGCAGTCTGCGTATGGTATCAAGCAGTATTACACCGCTTTTAAACGGCTCAAATGCGTCGGCGTCCGTTATATGAAGCTGAATTGCATTACACACCTCACCTTTGTATTTGGAAAAATACGGAGTAAAATATGTACTTCTGAAAATTACTCCGCCGAGATTTTTTCTATTCATAATATCTGCCGTTTCATCAGCTTTAAGCCACGGTGCGCCGATAAGCTCAAACGGTTTTGTCGTTCCTCTGCCCTCCGATACATTTGTTCCTTCAAAAAGAACAGTGCCTGTAAAGCACAAAGCCGTTTCCCATGACGGTATATTAGGCGACGGCATTATCCAGGGTATATTTATATCCCTATAGTCCATATCCCGCCGCAATCCGCGGCACGGCAAAACCCTTAATTCGCAGCCTATTCTCTTTTCAGTATTTATATACCGTGCAAATTCACCGATTGTCATAGCATGTCTTCCGGGAAGCTCATACATTCCCACATCGGAAGAAAATCTTTCATCAAGCAAGGTTCCCTCCGTCCGTGTAAGTCCAAGAGGATTAAAGCGATCAAGCACAACTACAGGTATTCCGTGTTCTGCACACTCTGTCATTGCTTTTGCCATTGTATAAATGTATGTATAAAACCTTGCTCCTATATCCTGAATATCTACAACAAAACAGTCAATGCCGGAAAAAGCCCCGCTGTCATTCTTGCCGAAAAGTGAATTTACAAGTACACCTGTTTTTTTATCAATATAGCCGTCAACACTTTCTCCGGCAGGAACAATACCTCTAAACCCATGCTCTGCCGCAAAAAGTGCCGTCAGCCGGTGTTTTTCATTTAATATATCGGCTGTACTTTCAAGTCTGCTGTTTACTCCGGTTTGATTAGACAGCAACCCAAGTCTTTTATTGGCAAAAAATGCGCCAAGTTCTTCAACTCTGTCAACTCCATGCAGATATTGATGCATTGCATTTCTCCCCCTTTATACCCTTTTTGAAAAAGTCAGATAACTTTTTGTAACCCTGAAGCCTGCGTTATAATAAAGGCTGCCTGCACTGCCGGTATCGGCAGGCCATTGCATCCACGCACAGTGTAGATTTCTTTTTTTCATTTCAAAAAGACAATCGGCAAGCAAAACAGTTCCTATGCCCATTCCACGGTATTTATCACTTACACCAAAAGGTCCGAATCTTTCCGGTGAACTGAGCGGATCTCCGAACACACAAGCCCCTATCACCTTACCGTCTTTAGCCGCAATGCGGACGCTTTCAAAGTCCATATTCATATAAAGACGGTTTCTGAATTCAAAGCTCCAATTTATATTGCTGAAATCAGAATTGCTGTCTATATATTCCGATATATATTCGTCTTTCAGTCCGCCCACATAAAACCCATCGGCAATCAGCGTCTTTTTCTTCTTTTCGGCCTTTTCCGGATACCTGTATGCTGTTAAATCAACATCCATCGCAACGCTTTCAATTCCGGTATAGCCTCGGTCATTATACAGTACCACATATTCCGGTAGGTAGTTTTTCTCAACCCCCTGAGTAAAATATACCGGCGTATAGCCTGTGCTTATTACATTTTTACCGTTTTCGGCAAAGTATTTTTCGGCAGCTTCAAGCAGCAAATTTCCAACATACGCAACAGATTCCGACGGTTCAACCGCAAAAGCGGAAATCCAGCCCATATCGCTCTCAAGCGTTCCGCCTGCACCAACCGGGACTCTGCGGAAAACCGCATTTAAAAACCCAACAACCGTTCCGTCGTTCTCAGCTACAAAAAAACCTTTTTCGCAAAAATTGGGATCCAATAAAATTTTACGAATAAAAAGCTCACGGCTTATCATATCGCACGGCAGTGCTTTATTCCATAAATCCGGAATAATCTCCGCATCCTTACCTGTATAAGTACGGATTTTAACCATACCTCCGACCCCCTTGACAATGTTATAATAAGTTTTTATTATAATATCATTAAATTGATCCGTTTTCAATCACTTATCCGGGGAATTATCAAAAACACCTCAACCACAGATTGCGGTTGAGGTGTTTTTGATAAAAAAGCCGTAGATTAGGGGTTTGCTCCTGCCAAAATTTCCGACGGGACGGAATGCACATTTATTTAAACGAATTATGGCGCTAAAACGTTAAACTTTTTTTGACAGGAACACACCTCTAACCTACGACCTTTTTAACTAATTGGTTTTAATTAAACTTAAACTCTTTTATAACGGTTCAAACCAGCAGGTTCTTCCGGCTCATAGAACGGGCAAATACAAGAAGAGTTTGCTGCAACAGATACGACAACCAATGCAAAAGCAGCAATGGCATGTCCATGTTTAACTAAAAACTTCTTTATTGCTTCTTTCATTCTAACTTTCCTCCTTTCACATTAACTGCGGATGTGTGTAATGTAGGACTCCCTCCCTACGTTTTACATATTTCCGCTTTTTTTATTTATCTTGGCTTTCAGAGCAGCAGCTATCATTGAAAATGTAACTGCTGTCTGTCCAATGACAAAGCAAAATGAATAGTACTTACTCTTAAATAAGAATATCATTATCAAATACACCAATACTTCGAAAATCACAATACATCTGCTGATTTTTTTGTATTTTATATATTCCTTCGTTCCGGCACTTTTATTGCTATGTATTACCGGAGCCAGAATATAAACGATAAATATATTTACTACTGACATTCCTGCAGAAACATACAAATAGTATTGACTTTGTATGCTGCTAAGCAGTAATGTATAAGCTGAATAAACAACTAATGAAATTAGATAGCATCGTATTCTTGTATCAGCATGATAACCTCCCGCATATATCCTCAAAGGTACAAAGGCTATAAAAAACACAACCGTTTCAAGAAAGTTTCCTACCAATGCTGATATTAAAATAATACTTGCAACCTCCAGCACTGTCATAAAGAGTATCTCTAACCCATATGCACAAACATCACGGTCGTTTGCATCTATGCAGTCTGCTGATGATAAAATCGCGGCTATTTTACCGGTACATTTCAATTTTATTCACCCCTCCGAAACAACAAGCTGATTATAGCACACAAAAACATGATTTTTATATTAACTGCACAAACGACATTAAACAAAGCACAAACAACATCTTACAAAAAAAATTAGCTATAAATTTACATATATTATAAAATTTATATACTTTATTTAATATAAATCGAATTGGAAAGCCTTAAAATGTATTTAACAAAATTTAATCTATATAATTTACAACATAATAAGAAAGTAGTTTCCTTTTATAAAAAACATAAATATTATTGATAAAAAATGAATCCAATAGCACAGTAGACAATTAAATTGCCAAAAAAAGTTTTTCTGATAATACCCCAGTTATACAATACATATTTTTAAAACCACATATAAAAAAAGGATGAGTTTAGCCGCATGTTAAACTCATTCTTTAATTTATATTGTAATTTTATACTTATATGGGTATTGAGATATATAATACAAATTTATAATCCCGCCACTCAATTTTCACTTCACCATTATATCCATTTATTACGGATTTTATATTTTCCATACCAAATCCATGATTTTCTTTATCAAGCTTTCTTGTTTTAAATTCTTTGTTTCCTAACGGCATACATGAATTTGAAATCTTGCAAAACAACAGCTTATCATAAAAAAGTTTTACCTCTATATATCTATCATTTTCCGGTACCATTTCATTCGCTTCTATTGCATTATCCAAAGCGTTTCCAAATATAATAGAAATATCATCAGGTTTAATAGCTAAGTTTTCGGGAATTTGCAATTTGGTTATAAACTTAATTCCTTTACTTTCAGCCAATTCCTTTTTCGAGCTTAAAATCGCATCCAATGCTATATTTCCGGTATTTATTGTCGGACGAACAGCATCGCTGCGCGCCTTGATTCTTTCCAAATACTCCAAGCCGCCCTCCCTATCATTTTCAGAAAAATAAGCGCTCAACGCTATAAGGTGGTTTGATACATCATGTCTGAATTTTTTTAAATTATTCTGGTTTATTACTATTTCTTCCATATGCTTCGTTTGAGCTTTTGTCAATTCCTCAAGCGTTTTCTGCTTTCCTATTACTTCAGCCTGTTTTAACATACGTTCATATAAATTTACAACAAAAATTGAACTAACCAACAATCCGATAGAACAAACTATTGCAAGATAGTATTTATCATTTGTTGTACTATGGTAAGATAAATTGAAAAATACAAAAATAGTAAGTACAGAGGTTGAGAATATAAGAAAAAACATAGTCCAATACATTGGTGTGCGTTTTAAATCCTTGTCCGTTCTCATACAAATAAGTTTGACAATAATACATCCTACTATTTTTGACAATATTGCCCCCAACAAACGAGTTGAAGGTGTACTTACAACATTTGCAGTTGAAACATCCATAAAAAATGCTAATAAAAAAAGAACTATCATTTCTGCCATTCCGTTTAACAACACCGCAAAAGCCGCTAAAAGTAAACGTGTAAAAAAGTTTCCGGAAAATATGTATGACACAGCAAAAATAGATAAAATAATTACTACTCCGTTCAGCACGCCATATTGAAAGAGTGTGTTGCTTACAACTATCATAATCGCAAGTACAATAATAGCAAAATAATGAATATACTTAGGCATATTTTCACGGCTTTTCAGAAAACTCTTGCAAATCATAAGTGACAAAAAAGATTCAACAAAAGCCGTAAAAAGATTTGTAAAATTATATATCACAGCAGGTATTTCCTTTCTTCAAAAT
>CAJLFL010000069.1 GCA_905205855.1 uncultured Eubacteriales bacterium
AGAATATCTTAACATGATAATAAATACCATGTGGGATATGCTTAATCAAACCGTCAGCCGCGCACCGTTTACGGATTGGTACTTCACCTCAACCGCAATACAAAGAGGCTTCCAGAACAGAAGCGTACAGGGCGGTCTGTTTATAAATATGATATAATAAAAAAGCTGCATAAAAGGTCAGTTGACCTTTTATGCAGCTTTTTGTTTTACATCCCGTTTTAGAAATTCTCTTTTTTCCTTTGCTTACGCAGGGCGCGGCGTCTTTCCCCCGCCTCCCATTCAAGCCTTTCTTCAAGCGTTTCGGTTATAAGCGGAGGAACCTCTATCGGTCTTTCGTCTTCATCCAGAGCAACAAGCACAACATAAGCCGTGTTTATCATCTTCCGCGTTCCGCTCAAATGCTCCACATAGGTTTTAACGCACACCTCCATAGAGGTCTTGCCGACATGCGTCAGTGTTCCTGTAAGCAATACGCTGTCATTTGGGTATGCCGGCCCTAAAAACTGCAGATTATCTATCGCGGCAGTCGTCACATTGCAGCCGGAGTGTCTGCGCGCCACAACCGCGGCAACAACATCAATCCACTGCATAAGCTGACCGCCGAACAATCTCCCGTATCCGTTTATACCTGACTGTGTCAAAAGCTGTATCTGTTCTGTATACGAATCACTTGTTCGCTTTGCGCCCTTGGGCGGCTTTGGCGGCATTATCTCACTATAACCGTTCTGCATAACCATTCATCCCTCCTTTGGGGCAAACCCTCATACATATTCCGCAGACAGAGCCGCGGCCTATACGCTGAAACTTCTCTTTCATATAATTGCTGCAGGCACGCGCGTCTATTATATCCTCACGCACACCGTCCGGACGCCACTGCTCACCTGTTATTGCCATTGCCGGGCAGGCATGTGCGCACAGATTACATTCACCGCACGGACAGACAGGCTCAGCATTTTTAACCTCAAACGGATAATCGGTCAAAATCGTCCCAAGCCGCACACGCGGTCCGTTCTCGCTTGACAAAAACAGTCCACTTTTTCCCACCGCTCCCAAGCCTGCAAGACAAGCCGCATATTTATGCGAAAATATCCCCTGCAAGCCGTTCACTGACTGCGATGCCGGTATCGGAGCATAACGATACCCCTTTTGCGCAAGCATTCTGCCGCATCTGAGCGACAAACTGTCAATCAAAGCGTTTACGCTTCTGTAATGATGGAAATATGTATGAGTGGGTGCATCCGTTATACAATCAACAATCGCATCAGAGAGCGGTATTGTATATGACACTGCAAAGCTCAGTCCAAATTCGTTTTCGGTTTCAAGCCGGCAAAATCCAACCTGCCCGGCACCATGATTTATTAAAAAATCTTTTATTATATTCTCCATTTTTCCTACCCAAGCATCCTGACTTTATTTAAGTAATCCAAAGTTTTAAAGTGTTTTTCCAATCCGCGTTCCAGACAATATTCACCCAGATTGCTTAAATACTCAAGCGATTTTTCAGGCAGCTGAAACGCAAATATTTTTTTTGAATCCGCAGCGGCAATATACGATATCGCCGACAGGATACTGTTTCCTGTTTTTATTGTTGTTCCGCTGTGCTTTGCTCCGCACTCGGCACAATACGCACATGTAGCGGATGAATCAAGATATACTGCCGCATCTGTCTTTCCGCAATCGCCGCAGACAGTCAAATCGGGCAAAATCCCCTGCAGAGCAAGTGTGCGGAATTCATAAACGGCTTTAATTTGTATGTACGGCAGCTTATCCGCTGCCAGCATATATAATGCATTAAGCAGCAGCGAAAGCTGTTCCGGATCCGGTGCGTTTTCCTGCACCGCGTAATTTGCCACATCACAAAAGTATGATGCATACGCCATTTTATCAAGCGAATCCCGTATAGAGGAAAACGACGTCATAATCTCGCCGCCGTTTATTTTATACAGGCTTTTCTCACGTCCTTTAAACAATGTAAGGGACACGTGTGAAAACAGCTGTGTCACGGCAAGCAAGCCTGAACGGTTACTTCTTGCGCCGCCTGCCAGAACCGAAATTTTTCCAAGCTCCTTTGTAATGACGGTAAGTATTCTGGAGGAATCGCCGTATTTAACCTCTCTGGTAACCACGCCTTCGGCTTCTATTACGCTCACGGCTCATCCTCCTTAAAAATAGTTTTTATAATAAAGAATACGACTTTGACTCGGTCTGTACCATGTCCGATGCAGTTGCATATGTGTCCGGGTTTTCTTTTAACTCGTTTTCAAGCGCACTGCGATATTTAAGATACGACTCTATATTTCCGCTCTTTTCAAACTCTTTCCATAATTCGTTATACAAGAAAAACACCCCCATATCGCCTCTTTAGTATATGATACGGCGTTTTTTATATACTGACACAAAACGGGCAATGTTTTCCTTATTTTAAAATTTATTCAAATCCTATATCCGTAATAAAGTTTTCTTTATTTCTCCAGTCCTCTTTTACCCTTACCCAAAGTTCAAGATATACCTTTGAATCTAAAAACTTTTCTATATCCGCTCTTGCCTGCTGACCGATTTGTTTAAGCTTGGCTCCGCCTTTGCCGATAATTATACCCTTATGGCTTTGCTTTTCGCAATAGATAGCGGCAAGGATTTCATAAGTCCCGTTATCGCGCCGCTTCATGCGTTCAATCTCGACAGCAATTCCGTGCGGTATTTCTTTGTTAAGCAGTCTTAAGGCCTTTTCTCTTATATACTCCGACACTATCTGCCGCTCCGGCTGATCCGTAATGACGTCATCTGGAAAGAACTTAGGTCCCTCATTTACACATTCTTTAAGCTTTTCAAAAAGTTCGGGCATATTCTCGCCCTCTTTGGCGGAAATCGGAACTATTGCCTCAAAATCATACATATTCTGCAGCTTTTCCAAAACAGGCAAAAGCTCCAGCCGCTGCTTGGTGTCTATCTTGTTCACCGCCAGAATTACCGGTATTCCGGCAGTTTTAAGACCTCCGAGGGATTCCTTTTCAAGCTCAATCTCGTCATCTTTTATATTGCAGTCAACAACATATACCAAGGCGTCTATATCCTGCGTCGCAGTATATATGTATTTTTCCATACGCTTGCCAAGCTTGTTATGCGGTTTGTGTATTCCCGGTGTATCAATCAATACCAGCTGCAGATCCTTCTCTGTGTATACACCCAGAATTTTTGTCCGCGTTGTCTGCGGCTTTGACGATACTATCGCAACCTTCTCACCTATTATACGATTAAGCAGGGTTGACTTACCTGCGTTTGGGCGTCCCGTAATGGCAATAAATCCGGATTTCATATTCATCCTCATTTCTCTTTTATTTTAAAAATAAACAATATACATATTATAATATAAACAATAAGACAACTCAAATGCGGCAAATCGGCAAACCGCAAAAAAACCTCTTTAAGCTTGTCCGTATCGTTAAACGTAAAAACAGCTACGGCAACCGAGCCGACAGCCGACAACAAAACTCCGCCTGCCGCCGCATCCTTTGCAATCTCGGCGGTTTTATTTCTTTTATTCTGCAAATCCACCGCATTTTCAACAGCTGTATTGACCGCTTCTGCTGACATAACCATCGCAATCACAATTATAATCCGCGGATAGCTTTCGGCTGCCAGACCGTACATAACGGAAAACGCAATAACGCTGACCGCAGCAACAATGTGTATTCTGAAATTTCTTTCACGTTTTGCACATTGCCAAATTCCTCTGAGTGCATAAAAGAAACTTTTAATCAGCCTCATCTTTCCAATCCCATTTTGGCCAGAATCTCTTTCTGAAATCCAAACATTTCCTTTTCTTCCTCCTCGGTCATATGGTCATAACCCAAAAGATGCAGCATTGAATGTACGGTCAAAAATCCTACCTCACGCTCAAAAGAATGTCCGTATTCCTCCGCCTGTTCCGCGGCGCGTTCAAGCGAAATCACAATATCACCGAGACAAAGCTCGTCCTCTATATCCCCCGGATCGTCAAACATCTCTCCGTCATCATCATATTCAAGCATAGGAAACGACAATACATCAGTTGCTCTGTCAATTCCGCGGTGCTGTGCATTAAGAACGCGGATTCCCTCGTTATCGGTAAACATAACGCTTATTTCCGCATCGCGGTCAAAGCCCATATAATCAAGCGCAGTCTTTGCCGCAAGAGTAATCAATTCTTTAAGCTTATCCGTTATATCAAACTTATCCTGTTCATTCAAAAAGCTTATATCCATAAAACCTCAATCCCTCTCATGCGGATTCTTATTTCTCTTTTGCTTCTTTGCTGCGCGCTCGCGTTCAAGCTCTTTTCTTTCATATGCCTTAACAATGCGCTGAACAAGCGGATGCCGCACGACGTCCCTCTCATCAAGATAAACAAACTCTATACCCTCAACATTTTTAAGGATTATTTCCGCATCTTTTAAGCCTGATTTTTTATCGCGCGGCAAATCAATCTGCGTCACATCACCCGTAACGACTATATGAGATGAAAAACCCATACGCGTCAAAAACATCTTCATCTGCTCAGGTGTGGTATTTTGCGCCTCATCAAGTATTATAAAGGCATTATCCAATGTACGTCCGCGCATATACGCAAGCGGAGCAACCTCTATCATGCCGCGCTCCAGATTCTTATGGAAGCTTTCGTAGCCGAGCATTTCGCCCAGAGCGTCATACAGCGGTCTGAGATACGGATCTACCTTTTCCTGCATATCTCCGGGCAGAAAGCCAAGACTTTCGCCTGCTTCTATTGCCGGTCTTGTAAGGATAATCTTATCTACCTCTTTATTTTTAAATGCGGATACGGCTGCCGCAACGGCAAGATAGGTCTTTCCTGTTCCGGCAGGGCCTATACCGAATACTATGCTGTTTTCCTTTATTGTTTTTATATACTGCTTTTGTCCCAGCGTTTTTGCCTTTACCGGCACGCCTTTGGCGCTTATGCACACAACATCCTTGCCGAGTTCCTGAAGTTCCTCCTCATTACCGGCATCGACCTGTGACATAACATATCTGACCTCTTGCTCGCCTATGTTTTCCCCGCGGTTTGCCATTGCCAAAAGGTTGTTTACGGCAGACAGCGCTCTTTCGACCTGTTCCGGCTCTCCGGCAATCTTTATCTCGGTGCCGCGGTTTATTATCGCAACATCAAGTTCCTTTTCTATAATTTTTACATTCTCGTCAAAGCTGCCGAAAAGGTTGATAACAGGCTCCATTTTTTCTACTTCTATAAATCGTTCCATTAAGCTACCTCAAATTTATCTATTTGTATTTATCATAATCCACAAGATGTTTTTTGTCAATCGTAAAACCTAACAAAACCTAACTTTTTTATACTCCGCCGCCAATGTTTTGATGTTCTTCGATACCGCCTGTATCTATTGCCGACTCGCGCGCTATGTTCTCTCTGCAGCAAAGCGTCAGCTTAACACTGACCGTTCCGCGTTCTGTCAGCGTATTTTCAACCTCCTTATTCTTTACCTCCGCTCCCTCCGGTAAGGTTTTTTTCAGTTCTTCTTCAAGCTCAGCCGGTTTTTCGGCAAGGATTTCAGCCGATGTACGTTTTTGCGGCTCTGCATATTGCTCTGTATATACCTGAGTTTTGATAAATACGGACGGCAGCTTATCTATATGAGGCTTATATTCCTTCTCATACTTATCCTCTCTTGAAATTTCATAGGGACTGCCGTTTTTTATATAGAGCGGAAACTCATGATTAAGAATACGTATTGTACGGTGAGTTGTTTTTTTCCCTGTATCTATGTATTCCTCATATTCAAGAGGATATTCGCGCGTTATCGAATACCTTGTTTCGGCGTATACCTCTCCGTATGCATGGACATATCGTATTCCGCCCTCGCCGGCGTCCATTATACCGCTTACCAGAACATCACCCTCTATAACGCCTGAGCCTTTTTTTACCATAGACTGACCGTTCCGCGCCTCAACCGATTCTATAACACCGTCCTTTACGGCAACAAGATTGCACGGCTCTGAAAATTCAATTTCCTTTTCATGTTCCAGCCGTTCAACCACCTCCACATAAACTCTTGAGCCGCTGACGTTTATTCCTATCCACGCCAGGTCATCAATGTCCGTCATCATGCGGTTTCGTATCTGCTGCGAATCTATATTGCTTGTTGTCCTGCCGAGAGCCACTCCGGAACGCGCAAGGTTTTCCAGTATTTTATCAGTACCGATGCGATTATTGCCAAAAACCGTTATCCCCATAATATGCCCGGAGGTATACCACAGCACAAGCAAAACCGCTGCAGCCGCAATTAAAACAAAACGCCTTTTTCTGTATCTGTGCAGAAAAAAAGGCAGTCCGCAGCGTTTTATAATCAATGCTTTCGTCTTGGTACGGCAGCAAATCTGACGTATTTTTTTATACGAATCTATGCTGATATTCATAATCAGCCGTTCTTCTCCGCAGTGACGTATATTCCATATATCAAGATTTCTGTGCATGCAGATATTTAAAAAGCGCTCGGTAAACACCCCCTCAGCCTGTATAACCACATATCCGTTAATCATATGAAAAATATCGGAAAACCGCATTTTATTCCCCCTGTCAGACAAATCTGAAGCTGTCTATTCTTCCGGTGATATAAAGTAAATCCCGCGTAATATTTTTAAATTCCAGTCCGCAGCCGGTTATCTTTACCGTCCTCGGCTTTGCCTTAATGCGTATGCATGTATCGGAATACTCCAAAATACCCTTATAGTTTTCAAGCGTCAGCTCTCTGTCGCCTATGAACGAAACAAGCACCGCGTCTAAAACAACTTCCTTTGAAATATCAACCGCATCCGCAATCTTCTCGCGTATTCCGTTGCCTTTGTTCTCATCCGTCTGTTTCCTGCGCACTCTGAATCACCCGACCTTCTTTTATATTTTATGCTTAAAACGGACAGATAATGAATAAGATTATATACTGAGGGGGGCAGATTTACAATGGAACGTTTTTTTAAAACCTTATTGCTTGTATGTATTATTTATCTTGCTTCCGCAATGGTGATAGCGCCTGTCGGCTGTATCTCTGCCGCGCGCGAAGCAATTACGCTTTGCGCCAATGTTGTTATACCTTCTCTTTTTCCATTCTTTATATGCAGCAGACTGTTCATATCACTCGGCGCCGCAAAACCTGCAAGCCGATATTTATCAAAAATAATGCGCCCGGTATTCGGCGTTCCCGGCGGCGGAGCGATTGCAATGATTATAGGCATAATCAGCGGCTATCCGCTCGGCGCCTCCTGTGCGGTCAGCCTTTACAGTGAAGGCTATTGCACAAAAACAGAAGCGGAACGGCTTTTGACATTCTGCAGCAATTCAGGGCCGTTATTTATTATCGGCGCAGTCGGCACAGGTGTACTCAGCAGCCGCAACCTCGGAATACTGCTCTATACAGCGCATATACTCGCCGCCGTGCTTACCGGAATCCTATTCAGAAACTACGGCACCTCTGACTGTTCTGATTCTTTAAGGCTTCCGCCGTCACCGGATATAAGTACAAAAAACACTGCCGCGGCAATAGGCACAGCAGTGTCGGATTCTGTTGATTCAATTTTTAAGGTCTGCGGCTTTGTCATTCTTTTTGCCGTATTTTCGGCGGCGTTACCGTCATATCCCGGCAGCGAATTTGTTTATGCCGCACTTGAAATTACAGGCGGAACCAAGGCTCTTGCAGCCTCCGCAGCACTGGGACGGCTTTTGATTCCTGTTATATCGGCGTTTATTGCCTTTTCCGGAATCTCCGTTCTGCTTCAGACATCCGCCATAATACTCCCGGGCGGACTTTCGCTTAAACCTTATATTCTCGGCAAGCTTACTCACGGCGTTCTGTCGGCAATCATAACAATGGTGCTTTTGATGCTGTTTCCGGTCGAACACAGTGTATTCGCTGCCGATGCACTTTTATACATAGCGCCAACCCCGCGTGAGCTGGTAATTACCGCGCTTATAAGCATTTTCTGGTGTGCGGTTTCAATGGCGGCAATAATTCTTACCGCATGGCTGCTTGATAAATAAGCTATCCCTCCCACGGGATAAGAATATCATCATCCACCAAAAAAGCTTTTTCGGCAATATTCGCCATAGGTGCGTCGGAAAGCGAATCGGAATAAAATTCCTCAGGCTTTGTATCAAACTGCTTTTTAAAACGCCGCACCTTTTCCTCTCCGTAGCAATTCTCGCCCAAATACATTCCCGTTGACGGATCGACTCTTGACGCAATAAGATATTTGATTCCGAGCTTTTTGCATATCGGTTTAAGCAAAAACTCAGGTGATGCCGATATAATCACGTCATCCTCTTTCTTTTGTTCAAGATACCAATCCTTTATATTTTCGTCATATTCCTCCCAAAACATTTCCGCACTTTGCACAGGATTCGGCACAGCACTCAAAAACCGGTAAAGCTTCTCCTTAAAATACGTTTTATTGCACTGCTTCAGCATATATCCGCCGAAGGCAGCCGCTCCCGGAATAAACTTTAAACTCAAAAAAGGGGTTTTCTTTATGCACCAGAAAATGAAATCCGCTGTGCTGTCACCGCTGTATATTGTGTTATCAAAATCATAAACATTCATAATCATTATCTCCGATATTATTTTCTTTTTAAATTATAGCATGACAAATAAATATAAGCAATTATTTTTTGCAAAATGTCATAAAATTTCAAATTACCCCTTGACAAATAATCTATTGGTGCTAAAATATACTTAGCACTCAGCAACACAGAGTGCTAACAAATTACGGAGGCGATTTAAAATGGCATTACATAAATTCAAATCTGAATCCAAACGTCTGTTGGATTTAATGATTAACTCAATCTATACGCACAAGGAAATTTTTTTAAGAGAGCTTATATCAAACGCCAGCGACGCACTGGACAAGCTTTATTACAAATCACTTACTGACGAAGACATTACATTTGACAAGGATAATTTTTATATCCGCATAACTCCGGATAAGGACAACAGAACCCTGACTATTTCAGACAGAGGTATCGGAATGACCAAGCAGGATCTTGAGGATAACCTTGGTACGATTGCAAAGAGCGGTTCGCTTGCCTTTAAATCTGAAAACGAGGCAAAGGACGGCGTAGACATAATCGGTCAGTTTGGTGTCGG
>CAJLFL010000070.1 GCA_905205855.1 uncultured Eubacteriales bacterium
TTCCGAAAACCTTGAACGTATAATAAAAAAGCTTGCTTCAGACGGAATCTGCGATTTTATAACAGGCGGTGCACTCGGCTTTGACGCGCTCGCGGCTGATATTATAATAAAGCTGAGGAAGAACCTTCCTCATATACGGCTTATTCTTGCTCTCCCCTGCCGGAGTCAGTCCGATAAATGGCGAAAAGCCGACAAACAACGTTATGACGAGCATTGCCGTCTTGCGGATGATGTTCGTGTTCTGTCGGAGGAATACGACTCAGGATGCATGATGCGGCGCAACCGTTTTATGGTTGACAACAGCCGCTGCTGCGTATTCTTTCTAAGCCGTACAAACAGCGGAACCTATAAAACGGTTTCATATGCAATGGAAAAAGGTCTTGAATTATATAACGTATTAAGTGATTAGCAATTAAAAAATAACCTCGTAACAGCTACCGCCATGACTATTCCCGTAAAATCGGCAATCAATGCCGCCGGGACAGCATGGCGCGTATTTTTTATTCCTGCCGCTCCGAAGTATACCGCTATAACATAAAATGTCGTTTCGGTCGAGCCCATCATAACTGACGCAATTCTTCCCGATGCAGAATCCGGCCCAAGCTGTTTAAAAATATCGCTCACTATTGCTATTGATGCACTGCCCGAAACCGGGCGCAGCAGTGCCAGAGGAAGTACCTCCGCTGTCATTCCCGCTCTTTCAAGCAGCGGTGACAAAACCTCCGTCAGCATTTCAATAACACCGGCGGCACGCAGCATATATATAGCCATCATAAGTCCGACAAGAGCAGGAATTATCCCGGCTATACTTTGCAATCCGTCCTTTGCCCCTTCAATAAAACAATCGTAAATATTTACTCTTTTTATAATTCCGGCTGTAATAAAAAAGCCTATAAGAACCGGTACTGCAAGCATTGAAACGTATTTCAAAGATGTTTTCTCCTTTCAAACAGCTTTGCGGCAGCAATCCCTGCCGCAAGCGCGCAAAGACTTGCAATCCATACCGGCAGTGTAATTTCACCGGGATTTGCTGAACCGTACGCCTGTCTTAACGATATAAGAGTTGTCGGCACAAACTGAATTGACGCTGTGTTTAACACAACAAACATACACATTGCATTGCTTGCCGTGCTGCTCCTTTTTCCTGCACAGCTAAGCTCATTCATCGCCTTTATTCCCAGCGGAGTTGCCGCATTTCCCATTCCAAACATATTTGCGGCAATATTCATAACTATACTCTCTTTGGCAGATTCGTCATCAAGCTTTGGAAAAATCCGGCTTAATACAGGCCTTAAAAGCCTTGATATACCTTTTATCATTCCGGCTCTCTCGCCCACCTTTGCAAGTCCTGTCCACAGACATGTTATTCCAAGCAGGGCAATACCTGTGTCTATTGCAGCTTTAGCCCCCTCTGACGCCGCCAGAGCGACCTCCTCAATTCTTCCGTTGAACACCGCCGCTATCAGCGATATTATAATCATTCCGCCCCATATATAATTCATCATGTTTTATCACCTGTATATCTTTATGCAGTAAATCTGACAGTTAGTCCGTTAATTCTCAAAATTCGGCAAAAAAACTATAGCTTTTTTTCATATGATATGTTACAATATAATTCTGAAAGCAAGATATCCTGCGCCTTTGCAGGCAGCAGGCTCCGCTTGCTTTTTTCAGCGGCGGTATGATCCGCTGCCGAAACGTGAACGACGGGGTTTTTGCCCCTTATTGAGAATGAATTTTTCAGCCTTAGGAGATGATACAGCATGGCAGAGCCAAAGCATGTGGAAATATTCACTGACGGAGCTTGCAGCGGAAACCCCGGCCCTGGCGGATACGGAACTATTCTGCGCTATAAAGGGCATGAGCTTGAGCTTTCCGGCGGAGAACCAAATACTACAAATAACAGAATGGAGCTTATGGCTGTTATAGCCGGTCTTGAAGCCTTGACCGAACCATGCAAAGTCACACTATACAGTGATTCAAAATACTTTACGGACGCTGTTGAAAAGGGTTGGGCGGAAAACTGGCAGAAAAAAGGCTGGATGCGTAATAATAAGGAAAAGGCACTCAATCCGGATTTATGGGAGCGCGTTTTAAAGCTTTTAAAGCTTCATGACGTTACTACGGTCTGGGTAAAGGGACATGCAGGTCATCCGGAAAACGAACGCTGTGACAAGCTTGCCGTAAGCGAGTCGCAAAAATTCAAATAATACAATAAATGTATTAAATCATTTTACTTTACAAATAATTACTTTATCTAAATAATTATTCAGACAAAACTGAGAACAAATTTACAGAACATCTACTTTTCATAGATTGAATTCTGTAAGGAAAGGTAGGAAAACATGGAAAAACGTATTTATGTTGACAACGCGGCAACAACAAAGCTTGCCCCGGAGGTATTTGAGGCAATGAAGCCTTATCTTACCGAATTTTTCGGCAATCCGTCAAGCATCTACGAGGAGGCACGCACAGCAAAGAAAGCAATAGAATCCGCGCGTGAACAGGTTGCATCCGCCATCGGCGCAGAGCCTAAGGAGATTTACTTTACCGGTTCCGGCAGTGAGGCTGACAACTGGGCAATACGCTCTGCCGCAAAAACGCTTAAATCAAAGGGTAACCATATTATCACCTCCGCAGTAGAGCATCACGCTGTTCTGCACACCTGTCAGGAGCTTGAAAAAAACGGCTTTGAGGTAACATATCTGCCGGTCGACAACACCGGAAAAGTAAATCCGAAGGATGTAAAGGCGGCAATAAAAGATACTACCATTCTTATAACCATAATGTTTGCAAACAACGAAATCGGAACACTTATGCCGATAGCTGAAATTACAAAGATAGCAAAAGAGGCAGGCGTGCTTTTCCACACCGACGCCGTACAGGCTGTTGGTATGGTTCCGATAAACGTACACGAGCTTGGTGTGGATATGCTTTCACTTACAGGTCATAAATTCCACGGCCCAAAAGGCAGCGGCGCACTTTATGTCCGCAAGGGAGTAAAGCTTGCTTCGTTTATCACAGGGGGTGCACAGGAACGCGGCAGACGTGCCGGCACGGAAAATGTTGCCGGTATTGTCGGACTCGGCAAGGCAATAGAAATGGCTACCGCCGATATTCCGAAAAAAGCCGAATATCTTTCCGGACTGCGTGACGCATATATAAAAAAGGTTCTCGCTGAGGTTCCGTACTCACATCTGAACGGACATCCGACCGACCGCTTACCGGGAAACGCCAATATTTCATTTGAGTTTATTGAAGGAGAAGGTTTGCTCCTGCTGCTTGACATGAACGGTATTGCCGCATCAAGCGGAAGTGCCTGCACCTCAGGTTCGCTTGATCCGTCACACGTCTTGCTTGCAATAGGACTTAAACATGAGGAAGCCCACGGCTCGCTCAGAACCTCATTCGATATGGAAAACACTATGGAGGACATAGATAAAATTGTCGAAACCGTTAAAAAAGCGGTTGAGCGTTTAAGAGCAATGTCACCTCTGTATGAAGAATTTTTAAAATCACAATCATAAGATAAAAAGGAGTTTTTATATATGTTATACAGCGAAAAAGTAATGGATCACTTCAGCAACCCCAGAAACGTCGGTGAAATCGAAAACGCAAACGCCGTAGGCGAGGTAGGTAATCCGCAATGCGGCGATATAATGAAGATTTACATGAGAATAAATGATTCCACCGGAGTTATAGAGGATATAAAATTTAAAACCTTTGGCTGCGGCGCTGCCATAGCAACAAGCTCTATGGCAACCGAGCTTGTAAAAGGCAAAACTGTTGACGAGGCGATAAAGCTTACCAACAAAGCGGTTGTAGAGGCTCTGGACGGACTTCCCCCTGTTAAGCTTCATTGCTCGGTGCTTGCAGAAGAAGCCATACACTCGGCAATAGCAAATTACTATGAACAAAAAGGAATACCTGTTCCCGATGGAATTAAATGTGACGGCTGCTGCTGTTCCTGCCACCACCACGACGCAGACGGAGAAGCTGAATAATGGAACGCGTAGTAATCGGTATGTCGGGTGGCGTTGACAGCAGCGTTGCCGCCGCCGTACTTAAAGAGCAGGGCTATGACGTCATCGGCGTAACCATGCGCCTTTGGGATGGCGAGAATATATGCGGAAGCTTTACCGAGGGTACCTGCTGCTCTCTCTCCGCTGTTGAGGATGCAAGGCGCGTAGCTAACCGTATCGGCATTGACTATCATGTTCTTGACTTCCGTGACGATTTTAAAAAATATGTAATAGACTATTTTACAAATGAGTATTTAAACGGAAGAACCCCAAATCCATGTATTGCATGCAACAGATTTCTCAAATTTGATGCAATGCTGAAAAAGGCAAATTTACTCGGTGCGGATAAGGTTGCGACCGGACATTATGCAAGGGTTGATTTTGATAAAAGCTCCGGCAGATATTTGCTTAAACGCGCAAAATCCGCTGCCAAAGACCAAACATACGCATTATACAGCCTTACACAAGACCAGCTTTCACATACGCTTATGCCGCTCGGCGGATTTTCAGGCAAAGACGAGGTACGCAAAATGGCAGAAAGCCTTAATCTGCCGACCGCAGAAAAGCCTGACAGTATGGAAATCTGCTTTGTCCCGGATAACGACTATGCAGGTTTTATCGGCAGACATATCAAAAATCTACCACCGGAGGGCGATTTTGTAGACCTGAAAGGCAATGTTCTGGGCAGACACAAAGGAATTATCAACTATACAATAGGTCAGCGCAAGGGACTTGGCATAGCTTTCGGCAAGCCAATGTTTGTGATAAAAATTGATGCTGAAAATAACCGTGTTGTTCTCGGCGAAAAGGGAAGTGAATTTTCAGACGGCTTGCTTGCGGCAGATTGGAATTTTATTCCGTTTGACACCTTGAACAAGCCTATAAGAGCTGAAATAAAAATCAGATACAGTGACCGACCTGCTATGGGAGAAATCAGCATGGACGGCAATTATCTGCGAATTAAATTTGACGAGCCGCAGCGTGCCGTCACTCCGGGACAGGCTGTTGTATTCTATCAGCCGGACGGGGATCTTGTTCTGGGCGGCGCAACAATTATAAAATAAACCGACAGGAGGCAGATTATCATAGAGTATTCCGAATTGCGCGATAAAGCGCTTTCAAGATATTATCCTAATTTAAACAAACGCCAAAAAGAAGCCGTTTTACACACAGACGGTCCTCTTTTGGTGCTTGCCGGCGCAGGCTCCGGCAAAACAACCGTAATTATACATAAAATAGCTCATTTGATTCGTTTCGGACGTTCTGCAGATATAACGCCGCAGCTTTCGCCGCAGGATACCGAAATTCTTGAATGGTTTGCAGACGGCGAGCTTGACGAGCTTCCTCCGAACATAGAGGCTGCTCTTAACGGCGAACCGATTATGCCCTGGCAGATTCTTGCAATAACATTTACCAATAAGGCTGCCGGCGAGCTTAAGCAAAGACTTGTATCTCAGCTCGGCCCGGAGGGCAATGATGTTTTTGCCTCCACCTTTCACTCTGCATGTGTTCACTTTCTGCGCCGTGATGCCGAAAAAATCGGCTATGCCAAAGCCTTTACCATATATGACACCGCAGACCAGCAAACTGTTATAAAGGAATGTTTAAAGGAGCTTTCGATAGATGACAAAAAGTTTCCGCCGAGAGCCGTTATTTCGGCAATCAGCAACGCAAAGGATAAGCTGATTGAGCCCGGTGAATACGAACAACTGAACAGAGGTGACTTTTATTATTCAAAGGTCGCACAGCTGTATGAGCTTTATCAGAAAAAGCTGAAGCTTAACAATGCAATGGATTTTGATGACTTAATTGTAAACACAATAAAGCTGTTTGAAGAATGTGCTGAGGTTTTGGAATATTATCAAAACCGCTTTAAATACATAATGGTTGACGAGTATCAGGACACCAATCACGCACAGTATAAACTTGTAAGCCTTTTGGCGCAAAAGCACCGCAACCTTTGTGTTGTCGGCGATGACGACCAAAGCATATATAAATTTCGCGGCGCAGATATTCAAAACATTCTTGGCTTTGAAAAGGAGTTCAAGGGCTGCCGCGTTATTAAGCTTGAAGAAAACTACCGTTCAACACAAAATATTCTTGACGCCGCAAACGAGGTTATTCGCCACAATGCCGGGCGCAAAGGCAAAGAGCTTTGGACCTCAAACGGCAGCGGTGATAAAATCAGATTATATACCGCCGCTAACGAACATTCAGAGGGCTATTATATCGCAGATACAATTAAAAAGCTGGATATGCCGCTTAATGATACTGTCATACTTTATCGCATGAATGCAATGTCGCGTATTATCGAGGATGCACTGCTCCGCTCTGCCATTCCGTATAAGGTTCTGGGAGGTTTGCGATTCTACGACCGCAAGGAAATCAAGGATTTGACCTCATATCTGCGGCTGATTGTAAACAGCGGCGACAATGTTGCTTTAAGACGTATTATAAACGAACCAAAACGCGGAATAGGCGCAGCAACCGTTGATAAGGTCAATGCTATCTCTATCGGCGAAGGCAGAACAATGTTTGAAATATGCAAAAAGGCATCGGAGTTTGATGAACTTTCTGCGTCAGCAGCCAAAAAGCTGATTGATTTTGCCGATATGATTATCGGTCTGCAGAACGAGCTTGAAGAAAGCGGTCTTGAGCTTTTTGTAAGAACGGTTATGGATAAAACGGGCATGGTTTCCGCTTTGAAGCAGGAAAAAACCGTAGAAAACCAAACACGTCTTGAGAACCTTGAGGAGTTTATATCAATGGTTCAGGAGGCTGTGAAAAAGGACTCTGCCATATCGCTTGAACAGCTGCTTGAAGATATTTCACTTATATCCGACATAGATAACTATGACGAGGCTCAGGATACCGTTACTCTTATGACCTTGCACAGCGCAAAGGGACTGGAGTTCCCCAACGTATTTCTTGTCGGCATGGAGGATGGAATATTTCCGGGGCTGCGTTCTATCGCAGACGCCGAAGAAATCGAAGAAGAACGCCGTCTTTGCTATGTCGGCATAACGCGCGCAAAGAAGAATTTGTTTCTTACAAAGGCAAAAAGCCGTACGCTTTTCGGCTCTACCAAATACAATCCGCCCTCACGGTTTTTAGACGAAATCCCTGAGGAACTGATGGAAATAACCGAAGAAAAGCCTGCTGCCTCCGTTTTGGATTATTCATTTGATAAACCTGCAGCCGGTTTTGGCAAAAGCGCTATGCTTGACGAACGCGGCAGCAAACCTAAGCCCTCCTCCGCTCTTGAATATTCGGTCGGCAATAAGGTTAAGCACCGCAAATTCGGTATAGGTGTTATCACCGCCGCGCAGAGCATGGGTGCGGATTATCTGCTTAAAATAAACTTCCCCGACGGGGAGAAAAAGCTGCTTGCAGCATATGCGCCGATAGAAAAAATCGAAGATTAGGAGTGCGGAATTATGTATCGGATTCTGGCAAAGTTTTATGACGATCTTCAGGATAATGATTACAATGCATTCGTGAACTATTATCAGTCTGTGTTTAAACGCTTTGGTTTAAAGCCAAAGCTGATACTTGACATGGGCTGCGGCACGGGGAACATTACTGTTCCTATGGCAGAAAAGGGTTATGAGATGATTGGGCTTGACTGCTCTGAGGAAATGCTAGAGATTGCCGCCGAAAAGGCAAGAGCTGCCGGACATGACATATTGTTTCTGCAGCAGGACATGACCGTTTTTGAGCTTTATGGTACGGTAGACGCGATGGTTTGCGCCCTTGACGGAATAAACTATCTGACCGGTGACGGTCAGCTGTCGGATATGCTCAGACTGCTGCACTATTACCTCAATCCCGGCGGAATATTTATATTTGACATAAACACCGAGTATAAGTTTAAAAACATACTTGATAACAATAGCTTTGTCTATGACGAGGATAATGTCTATTGCGTATGGAACAACGAATATGACAGTGATGATAAAATCTGTTACTTTGACTTAAACTTCTTTCTCAAAAACTCGGACGGCAGCTATTGCCGCCGTGATGAGTATCAGGAGGAACGAATGTATACTGTCGAAGAATTAAAAAAATATATAAGAGATTGCGGTCTTGACTGTCTTGGCATATACGATAATCTTTCGTTTGAGCCGCCGCGCGGAGATTCCCAACGATTATTCTTCGTGGTACAGCGGCCGCAACAATAACAGGAGGTTACATATGAAAAAGTTTTTACGTGAATTCAAGGAATTTGCCATGCGCGGCAATGTGCTTGACCTGGCAGTCGGCGTTATTATCGGCGGAGCTTTTCAGAAAATTGTTTCATCACTGGTAAGTGATATTATATCTCCGCTTCTGGGATTATTCGGCGGAATAAACTTTGACAGCTTTATACTGCACATAGGAAATGTTGAGCTTAAATACGGGGCGTTTATAACAACCGTTATTGATTTTATAATCATGGCGTTTATTATATTCCTGCTTGTCAAACTTATAAATAAAGTAAACATTATAGGCCGTTTTGAGGCTGATGACGAGCCGAAACCTCCGACAACAAAAAAATGTCCGTACTGCTGCAGCGAAATTGACATTGAAGCCACACGCTGCCCGTATTGCACCTCCGTATTAAGTGACGAGGAATAAATCTTTGTGAATATAGACAGAAAAACGAGACTGTTTAAACTTAACAGCCTCGTTATTTTTTCATTGTTCTGCCCAATATATAATCCGTTGTTGTATCATAAAAGTCTGCAAGCATAACCAAAAATTCAAGCGGCAAATTCTGAAAGCCGCGCTCGTATCTTGAATATACTGTCTGTTTTATCCCCAGCATTTCTGCTATGTCCTTTTGTTTTAAATCTTTATCCTCTCTTAAATCTCTTAACCTCGGCAGATACATAATATCACTCATCCTTTGCAATTTATAGTACTCATATGTACTAGTGACAATACCACAAAATTATGATATATTTAAAATATAGTACTTATTTGTACTATATTTTAAATATCAAAAGATAGTTTTAAACAATAT
>CAJLFL010000071.1 GCA_905205855.1 uncultured Eubacteriales bacterium
CCGAAATATGCCATTTTGGTAAGCGGATATATAGGTATACTGATATTTGAATAATTTGCGGTACATACCGATAGCATAAGAATTACATTAAGCAAAACCGCAGCGGCGGCGGAGGATAAAACCACTGCTGACGGTTTCACGTCAGAACGGCAGTGAAATGCAAGCGGAATAATAAATATTATATCGGCATAAAGAAACAGTGAAGAAAGACCGTTTACAAATACAGCTTTCGCTCCGTTTCCGAGAATAGGGAAAAGGTAATCAAGATTTGCATACTTGAATCCGAGCAGAGCGATGGCAGCCATGACGACAGCGATAAAGACTTCTGTAAGGGAATGAAGCCTGTATACCGCTTTTGCTCCGCAGGCTGCGGCAACAACAGCGCCCAGCAGAAAGAAGAATGCAATTATAATAACAGGAGTATTTGTATATGAAACTGTTTTTGCCGTTTCGGTAAATTCACGCAGGGTGTATGCAGCAGAGAATATCCAGTATACGGCTGACGCAGCACGCAAAAGCTTGCCGGTCATTCCGCCGGAAAGCTTTTTCTTGTATTTGCCGAATACAAACAGCAAAATTGCAGTAATTGCAAGAAAGATTATGCCTGTGTACAAGGCGGTCAGCCAGCCGGCATTGGCGCTTATTCTTCCAAATACCGATGGATAAGAGGTAAACATTTTGTATATGCATATATTAAAGGTAACACATGCCAGCTCCCATTTTCCTATAGATTTTGTCACTTCTTTTCCCCCTTTTTGGAATTTTCAAGCCATTTTCGGCTTATGTGCGGCTGTTTCACCGGATTCTTAGTGTGAAGCTCTCTCGGACGGCGTTCCTTTTTCCAGATAGGTTTTACCAGCAAGCTGCCCCATACAGATTCACCGTTCTTCGGAGCAATGGGAGAAAGAAACGGTACGCCAAAGGTTTCAGATGCGGATAATGGGCCGAGTAAAATAAACAAAGCGCATATTATTCCGAGTAAACCTGCTGCTGCACCGAAAAAAATAAATATAAAACGCATAAGCGAGATTGAGCGCGAAAGGCTTACGGATGGTGTTGCAAATGAGCCGAGCCCGGCAACCGAAACTATTATAATAAGAATCGGACTTACAATATTGGCGTCAACAGCGGCCTGACCGAGAATCAATCCGCCGATTATTCCAAGTGTCGAACCGACAGGGCTTGGCACACGGACGGATGCCTCCTTTATCAGCTCAAAAGCAAGTTCCATAAGTATCAGTTCTGCCGCAAGCGGAAAGGGGACTTTTTCACGGCTTGCCTCAATCGCGATAAGCAGGTCTGTCGGAATCATTTCATGGTGATATAGCATAACGGCAACAAATAAGCCCGGCAGCAAAAGCGATAACGCCATTCCGGCAAGTCGGATTAAACGCATAAAATTTGCTTCGGGTACACGGACATAATTATCCTCTGATGCCTCAATAAGATCGGTTATTGTTGACGGCAGAACAAGTACAAACGGACTGCCGTGGACTATTACAACAATTTTTCCTTCAGACAGCATTGCTGCTGCTCTGTCGGGGCGTTCGGTTTTCAATGTATGCGTCATCGGGAAAAAGGTTTTGTCCTCAATAAGCATTTCTATATCTCCGGCAGAAAACACAAATGAGGTATCAATACCGTTCAGCCGCCGGCGCACCTCATCCACCAAACCGGAGTTTGTTACGCCCTCAAGATAAAGCATCACGCATGGGGTGTTGCTTTCGCTTCCAACCTTTATATTTTCGGCAACCAAATCCGGAGTCTTCATGATTTTTCTTATCAGAGCAAGGTTGGTCATAACAACCTCATTAAAAGCCTCCTGAGGGCCTGACAGGCTTGCCTCCTGTATAGGCTCGCCTACGCTTCTGCCGCCCCAATCCTTTACATCTGCGGCAAAGCAGCACTCGCAGCCGTCAACAAATATAAGGCAGTTGCCGAAGGTTACTGCCTCCTCGGCTTCGGCAAAATCCTGTACGGTGGTCATAGCGCCGAAAGGTGTCATCATTTCATATACAACCCTTTCGCGCGGGGCGGAAAGGGTTTCGGGCACACCGCTTTGCAAAAGTCCGCGCATAATGTCACGGTTAATAAAGGTTGAATTGCTCATCCCGTCATAAAAACATAAAAAGCCGTCTGCACAGCCATCCTTAAAGCGAACCTTAAAATCCCTGATAATAAAATCAAAATTCAGCGGAACACAAAATCTTTCTGTTATATAACGGCGGCTGTCTTTAATATTTTTTGTAATTTTAGTTGTTTGCTCCATATTATCACCTGCGGATATTATTGCCTGATTCCGCAATAATATACAAGGTAAAAAATTGTCACAAATTTGTAAAATGTGATGACTTGCGTAATATTATTGTATATGATATAATTATATATCTGTTTTTTTGCAGAGAAAGGAGAGAGTTAAATGGAAAAACTGAACGACATCATATTAAGTGTAAATGATGTAATATGGGGACTGCCGATGATTATTTTTATTCTTGCAGTCGGGATCTGCCTGACGGTTCGGTCGGGTGTGCTTCAGGTAAGGTATTTGCCAAAAGCGTTAAAGTTTATGGTTAAAAATGAAGAAGGCGGTCACGGAGAGGTATCAAGTTTCGGCGCGCTTTGTACGGCGTTGTCCGCAACGATAGGAACGGGTAATATTGTCGGTGTTGCTACTGCTGTCTGTGCGGGAGGTCCGGGAGCGTTATTCTGGATGGAGGTTGCTGCGTTCTTTGGTATGGCAACCAAATATGCAGAGGGCTTGCTTGCGGTTAAGTATCGTACGGTGGACGAGGACGGACATGCACTTGGCGGACCGTTTTATTATATAGAAAAAGGTATGGGCGAAAAATGCAAATGGCTTGCAAAGCTGTTTGCGTTTTTCGGAGTATGTGCCGGAATATTCGGTATAGGTACATTCACTCAGATAAACGGTATCACAAGTGCGGTTGAAACCTTCTTTGATCCCAATATGCAGCATACGGTATCAATCTTCGGAACACAGCAGTCGATATATGTTGTTGTTGCAAGCTTTATACTGGCAATCTGTGTTGCGCTTGTTGTTATCGGCGGTCTTAAAAGAATCGCTACGGTTACACAGGTTATTGTTCCGTTTATGGCGATTGCATATGTTCTGTTCTGCATAGTTCTGCTTGTTATAAACTATCGTGCGATTCCGGGTGCTGTTGTTGAAATAGTTAAGGGTGCATTTAATCCCAGAGCTGTAACGGGCGGTGTAGTCGGAAGCATGATAATAGCAATGCAGAAGGGTGTTGCAAGAGGTATATTCTCAAATGAGTCCGGTCTTGGTTCTGCGCCTATTGCGGCAGCAGCGGCAAAGACAAAAAATCCTGTCCGTCAGGGTCTGGTATCTATGACAGGTACATTTATAGATACAATAATCATCTGCACAATGACAGGACTTTCTGTTGTTATAACCGGCGCATGGAAGATAACTGAGCTGCAGGGCGTACAGGTTACAATGGAGGCATTCAAGACAGGTCTGCCTTTTGCTCCGGGAGTTTCGTCATTTGTGCTTATGATGTGCCTTGTATTCTTTGCCTTTACGACAATTCTCGGCTGGAACTACTATTCAGAGAGATGCCTTGAGTATTTGTCAAACAAGAACAGGGTTGTTATGAATGTATACAGGACACTGTTCCTGCTGGCTGTTTTGATTGCTCCGTATATGACTGTTTCGGTCATCTGGAATATTGCGGATGTATGCAACGGACTTATGGCATTCCCAAACCTTATAGCACTTGCTGTGCTGAACGGTGTGGTAATAAAAGAAACCAAAAAGTACATAAAATCAGATTTACTGTAAAAAGCGGCAGCCGAAAGCTGCTGCACGGCAAAAAATTAAAGGGCGGTCCTGCGTGGCCGCCCTTTGCGTTTATAATTTTTCAATCACTGCAATGTCTGCTTTTTAGTGTCTGAATATATCATATATCCTGTCCAGTATAAGCTCGCGTTTCCAAAGCTCCAGCGCTTTGGAATTGTCTTTTATTTGTCTGCCGTTTTTCGCAAGCGGCAGTGCGGCTGTGCTTCGTGCACTGCTGAGAATTTCTCTGCCTCTTTCATTAAAATCAAGAATTCTGATATACTGCGGCGTAAGCGCAGAGTCTGCCTTTGTGATACCGAGATAGCTG
This sequence comes from uncultured Eubacteriales bacterium, assembly GCA_905205855.1. Classification (GTDB taxonomy): domain Bacteria; phylum Bacillota; class Clostridia; order Monoglobales; family Monoglobaceae; genus Ructibacterium. The sequence goes on from CAJLFL010000071.1 coordinate 4,149, forward strand.
CAAAGTATAATTCTGCGTATTCTGCTGTAAGCGTATCTTTTTGATTTAACGCCTGCAATTATTCCGTCAAGCGTATCGGCTTCAAAAGCCGCGCGCAGGATTGCGTTTTCCAGTCCCTCTGAAACATCCGGTGCCTGTGAAAGCTTATCCGCGGAGGTCATGCAAAGAGCCGCAGCAAGAGAACACTCCATGTCTGCAATGAAGCTCGGTTTAACGCCGGAGTAAATATCTGCGGCAAATTCCGGGACAAATTTCGAAATATCTTCTCCGCAAAGGATTCGCCGCCGTATCTCTGAGGCAGAGGCAAAGCCGTTGTTTGAACCGCCGGCGTCATGGTTTACGCCCTTTCGGGCAATGGCATATGGTTTTATCGTACTGCCTGACCGTATTAAGGCTTTGCAGTATTCCACCGCAAGAATATTATTGGGAGTGCTGAGAATTTCCGCAGATGCGCCGCCGATTATCTCTTTTACGGCGTTTGACCTTGCGGCGGCAAAGGATAAGCCGCGGTCAAGCTCGCGGCGCAGCGCAAGCTTAAAGTCGGAGTCCTCATATGCAAGTACATTTGCAATATTCATAAGTAAATCAGTTTCCGGACATTCTGCGCCGAAGAACAAATAATCGACGCAGCCAAGCGCGTTAAGCGTTCCGACCGCGTTTGCGGCATATCGTTCGGCTGACTGAAGCGTCAGCACCGCCGGCAGCTCCAAAACCAAATCAATGCCGCCGCAGAGCGCGGCTTTTGCACGTATCTGCTTTGGATATACTGCCACATCACCGCGCTGAACATAATTTCCGCTCATCATTCCGATAACGGCATCACAGTCAAGCCTTTTCTTTGCCTCGGACAGCTGGTGGAGGTGTCCGCTGTGAAAAGGATTGTATTCGCATATGACCGCAGCGGTTTTCATCGGCTTTCACTCCCTTTTTTACTGCAAATTTGTCAAAATTTCTTCTTTATTCTATAAGTATATCACAAAATTTGCATTTCACAACAAAAAAATTAAAATTTTTCTTGTGTTCTAAAAAATATAGGTGTATAATATTATGGTATTTTAAGAAAATGATTTCAAATTCACATAAAGAGAGGTAATTATCAATGTCAAGTTTTATGGACAAAATCAAGGCAATTGCAGCAGCGGACAAAAAGACTGTTGTTCTTGCCGAGGGTGAGGAGCTCAGAACCGTTCAGGCTGCGGCGGCAGTTTTGAAGGAGGGCTTTGCCGACATTATTCTTTTGGGAAACGAAGCTAAGATAAAAGAGCTTGCGGCAGGTCTGGATATTTCCGGTGCAAAAATTATTGATCCGGCAAACAGTGAGTTTACCGCTGATTTTGCAAATAAATTGTATGAGCTTAGAAAGAAAAAGGGCATGACAGAGGAGCAGGCTGCCGAAACTATCTTGAATACGCTTTACTTTGGCTGTATGCTTGTAAAGACAGGTATGGCTGACGGTATGGTTGCCGGTGCGGTTAATTCTTCGGCAAATGTTTTACGCAGTGCGCTGCAGATAATAAAGACGGCTCCGGATACAAAAGTTGTATCTGCGTTCTTCCTGATGATTGTCCCCAATTGTGAGTATGGCGAGGAGGGTACATTCGTATTTTCCGATTGTGGTCTTAATGAGTATCCGACAGAGGAGGCACTTGCACAGATTGCTGTTTCCTCAGCGGCTTCATTCAAATCTCTGGTAGGCAAAGAGCCTAAGGTTGCAATGCTCTCGTATTCTTCGTACGGCAGTGCAAAATCAGAGCATGTTGAAAAGGTACATAACGCAGTGCAGATAGCCAAAGAACTTGCGCCTGATGTAAAAATTGACGGAGAGCTTCAGCTTGATGCCGCTATAGTTCCGGCAATCAATGCGGCAAAGGCCCCGGGCAGTCCGATAGAGGGCAAGGCAAACGTTCTTATCTTCCCTAATCTTGATGCAGGCAACATAGGATATAAGCTGGTTCAGCGTCTTGCAAAGGCAGCGGCTTACGGTCCGCTGACTCAGGGAATTGCAAAGCCGGTAAATGATTTGTCACGCGGCTGCAGTTTTGAGGATATAGTCGGAGTTATTGCAATTACCTGCGTTCAGGCACAGCAACAGCAGCAGAACAATTAGGGAGGATTATATAATGAAGATTTTGGTTATAAATGCAGGCAGTTCTTCGCTTAAATATCAGCTTATAGATATGGAAACCGAGGCAGTTCTGGCAAAAGGACTTTGCGAAAGAATAGGAATAGACGGCTCAAAGCTGACGCATAAGGTTCCGGGCAGGGAGGATTATGTTGCCGAAACACCTATGCCGGAACATAAGGTTGCTGTTCAGCTTGTAATAGACGCTTTGATGAGTGCGGAGCACGGCGTGATAAGCAGTGCGGATGAGATTGACGCTATCGGTCACCGTGTGCTGCACGGCGGAACGGTTTACAGCGACTCTATTGTTGTAAATGATGACGTAAAGCGTGTAATCAGAGAATACTTTGACCTTGGTCCGCTGCACAATCCGGCAAATCTGACCGGTATCGAGGCATGTGAGGCTGCTATGCCGGGTAAGCCGAATGTAGCTGTATTTGATACGGCTTTCGGTATGGCAATGCCTGAGAAGGCTTATACATATGCAATTCCGCATGAGTATCTCGATAAGTACAGCATCCGTAAATACGGCTTCCACGGAACAAGCCATAACTTTGTATCACACGAGGCTATTAAGTTCGGCAATCTTGCAGAGGATGCAAAGGTTATTGTCTGCCACCTCGGCAACGGTGCCAGCATCTCGGCTTCAATCGGCGGCAAGTGCGTAGATACAAGTATGGGACTTACTCCGCTTGAGGGTTTAATCATGGGCTCCAGATGCGGTGATATTGATCCTGCCGTTGCACAGTATATTTGCAACAAAGAGGGAAAGGATATAAATGAGGTATTAAATATCTTTAATAAAAAATCCGGTATCCTCGGTATGAGCGGCGGAATATCAACCGACTTCCGTGATGTTCAGAAAGCCGCTGACGAGGGCAATCATCTTGCAGAGGTTGCGCTTGATGCATTCTCATATCGCGTTATAAAATATATCGGCGCGTATGTTGCGGCAATGAATGGTGTTGACGCTATTGCGTTTACTGCCGGCGTCGGAGAGAATGACGGAAAGATCCGCGCTCAGATAATTGACAGCCTGGGTTACCTCGGCGTAAAGCTTGATGCTGAAAGCAATAAGACACGCGGCAAGGAAATCGTTATCAGCGCACCTGACAGTAAGGTTAAAATCATGGTTATTCCGACAAATGAGGAGTTAATGATAGCGCGCGACACAGCAGAGCTTACAAAATAAAAAAGTAAATAACGGAAATCCTTTTGGGTTTCCGTTATTTTAAATCGGAAAGCAATTTATAAAAAACGATTGATATATAGGCGATGGAGGTGAATATACGCTGTGACAGAGCACAACTTTAATTATGAGGATTTGGCAGATGAACAGGTTGCGGAGCTTTCGGCAGAGGGCGACAAGGACGCGGCGGAATATCTGCTTGCGAAATATAAAAACCTTGTCCGTGCGAGGGCAAAGCAATACTTTATGGCAGGGGCGGACAGAGATGACATTATGCAGGAGGGCATGATCGGATTATTTAAGGCAATACGCGATTTTGATCCGACAAAACAAGCGTCTTTCAGAGGGTTTGCCGAAATTTGTATACGCCGTCAGATAATCACGGCGGTAAAGACCGCCTCGCGCCGTAAGCATACGCCGCTTAATTCTTATATATCGCTAAGTATGCCTGTTTATGAGGACGAATCCGAACGCACACTGGTCGATATGCTTGCAGAACGCGAATCCGTTGATCCGGAGGAGATGTTTCTTCGCCGCGAAAAAGCAGAGGCAATGGAGGCGGAAATAAACCAAAAATTGAGCGGTCTTGAACAAACGGTGCTGTCGCTTTACCTCGGCGGTATGAATTATCAGGAAATCGCAGTCGAACTCGGCAGAACGCCGAAGTCTATAGATAATGCTCTGCAGCGTATAAAACGAAAGCTGTCTGAATCGTAATTTTGCAGGATTTATTTCAATGCTTCAAGCATCAATGGCAGAGTCCGTTCATAAATATAAGGTAAATCGCTTATCGGCAAAGGGTTTTCGCCTTTGCCGATTTCTATTGTAAACCCCGGCTTTTTGTATACGCGTATAAACCAATCCTTGTACCCGCCGTAAGAGGCAATACCCTCGGTTTTGTCAACCCTATACGGACTGACGGCTTCAAACCTTTTGATATAGTCGTATGATTTTTCAGGTATAAATCCGCAAAAGTCCCGGTATATGACCTCGCCCTGGCTGTGAAAGGCAAAAACCGCGTCAAACGAGTTTTGCCGCGTAAAGTTTGCAGTTGCATGACTTTCCGGCTCTGATTCCGGAAAAGCTCCGGAAAACCGCGTCGGCCCCGGACCTGTGATTCCGTTGTCAAGCTCTGACTGCTTGGAAAGATTCCACAAGGCGTCATAATTGTGATTTAAATCCACACCGGCAGAGTTGGCTTGCCAGCGCTTGCCGTCCGAGGCGATTTCAACTCCGTCCGGGTTTACCATTGGAACAACATAAAGGGCATACGAATCCGGCGAAACCTCGCTGTCATATGTTCCGCCGGCAAGCTCGGCGGCAAACTGCATCAAAAGCTTTGACGTCAGCCATTCCATCCCGTGATGCGCGCCGTTGAAGAATATCCGTCTTGTGCCCTTGCCAATTTTAAAGGCA
>CAJLFL010000072.1 GCA_905205855.1 uncultured Eubacteriales bacterium
CTTAATTTGTACCTTGGCATAATTTAAACCTCCAAAATGATATTTTTATTATATACCATTTCGGAGGCTTCGTAAAGACTTTACACAAAATTCGGGGTTGACTTTTTAAACTACTCCGCACTCTCTTTCAGAACTCCTGTCAACACCTCATAATGATCATCGAACAATATTACACCTTCTGTATATATTTCAATTTTAATTCTTCCATCACATCACTATAGCTTACTTCACCACGATCAATTTTTTTAAGATTTTTCATACCCTCATCCGCAAACAAAACGGCCATAACCGAGTGCACCGGTTATGGCCGTTTTGATGGCTCAATCTTCTCATAGCACAATTTTGTATTGATAGCTGATTTCCTCTTTGTGATCGAAATGACGGCGGTTTGCGCGCGTCACCGTAATGTTTCGTCCGGGACACATCTCTAAAAAGATGATAGAAAAGTATGAAAGTGACCTTAGCAGCAAGGCGTAAGTAAATTCTTTTTAAAACTTCAAAAAAGGCAGAGAGCTGATACTATATGCTCTCTGCTTTTTAACATCTTTTTCCGATATATTTGAAAAACAAATCAAAGATTTGTTCTCATTTGGTAACAGCCTGTTTTGGTTACACCAACATAAAACCCCGGCAGAGTTTTATGTTCATCTACGGTCATCATCTGCACAGAACATCCTTCCGCTGCCCGTTTACACTTTCCGACTATCTGAAGATTTCTTTTTAGTCTTTTATAGGTGAACATCACAGACATATCATATATAACTACCAAAGCAAATTTGTGGTATTCATTTTCAAGCATTTTTTCTGTTAGTGCTTTTTTCGTAGCACACAGCTTTTTGGCATACTCTCCTGTGCTCATATTTATTGCCGGAAGTAATTTTTTAATCTTTCCTCCGATTGCTCCGGTTTTACATTAAGCTTGAACTCATACGAAGCCAAGCCGTCCCACCAATCGGTTATCCGTTCAGACTACAAAAGCATATATCTCCGAGAATTAAGTACGAAAAAGGGTTTGCGGAATTTCCGCAAGCCCTCTCTGTTGCTGACCAAATCGACATTATATCTCTATGGTTCGGCATTCGTGTATGATGTGAACCTTTTAGATATTTTAATTTTGATTTTTCTTTGCTGTATTGATTGACGCAATTAATATTTTCTTTATTCTTTATTTCAGTACATTTTTCACTTTTACTTATTACTTTCCATAAATCCGTACATCCTATTAAGGAATAGTGAAAAAATAAAATCCATACACTTTCGCGTACGGATTTTTGGTACACCTTCAGGGATTCGAACCCTGGACACCCTGATTAAGAGTCAGGTGCTCTAGCCAGCTGAGCTAAAGGTGCATTTTGTAGTGCTCCGAGGCACAAGAAAAATTATACTACGTTTTTCAGCTTTTGTCAATAACTTTTTTTATTTTTTTGAAAAAAAGTTCGAAGAAAGCTTCGGAAATAAGAATTTCAGTGGCAGAATCCGAAACTTTTGTCTGATTCTGCCGCCTAACCCATAATAAATACTAATATTATTCGCTTTTCAATGCCCGCATAGCATTAAGTACAGCAATAACCGAAACGCCTACATCTGCAAATACTGCCTCCCACATATTTGCCATACCCAAAGCGCCCAATGCCAGCACAATTATTTTTACCGCAAGGGCAAAAACTATATTTTGACCTGCAATACGCAATGTATGCTTGGATATTCTTATCGCATCTGCAATACGGCTTATTTTATCATCCATTAAAACAACATCTGCTGCTTCTATTGCGGCATCAGAGCCCATACCGCCCATTGCAATACCTAAATCCGATCTTGAAAGCACAGGAGCATCGTTGATACCATCACCAACAAATACAAGCGCACCTTTATCTGATTTATACTTCAAAAGCTCCTCAACACGAGTGACCTTATCCTCCGGTAAAAGTTTAGTATATGCTTCGTCTATACCAAGCTCCTTTGCAACGCTTTGTCCTACGCTGTCGGCATCGCCGGTGAGCATAACCGTTTTCTTTATTCCAAGCTCTTTGAGGCTCGCAATAGCATCTGCTGCACCGCTCTTTATTTCATCAGAAATCACAATATGTCCTGCATACTTTCCGTCAACGGCAACATGAATTGTTGTTCCGACTCTGTGACAAGGATGCCATACAGCGCCTTCGCTTTCCATAAGCTTATCATTTCCTACGCAAACACGTCTGCCGTCAATAAAAGCCTGCACACCTTTTCCGGGAATTTCTTTAACCTCCTGAACTCTGCTCTCATCAATTTTTTGATTCCACGCGTCACGCAATGAATGTGAAATCGGATGATTGGAATATATCTCCGCCATAGCCGCAAGTTCAAGTAATTCCATCTCGGAACAGTGATCAGGATGAACCGCCGTTACATTAAACACACCTTTGGTAAGTGTACCCGTTTTATCAAATACAACAATTTCCGTTTTGGCAAGCACCTCCATATAACTGCTGCCTTTTATTAAAATTCCGCTTTTAGAAGCACCGCCAATTCCGCCGAAAAAGCTGAGCGGTACAGATATAACCAAAGCACAAGGACAGGATATAACAAGGAATATCATAGCACGATGCACCCATTCTATCCAATCACCTGTAATTATTGATGGTATAAATGCAAGCAAGACCGCACCGATAACCACTGCAGGAGTATAATACTTAGCAAATGTTGTAATAAACTTTTCGGTTTTTGCCTTTTTACTTCCGGCGTTTTCAACCAAATCAAGAATTCTTGCAACAGTTGATTCTCCGTAAGCTTTAGTTGTGCGTACCTTTAGTACACCGCTTTGATTGATACATCCGCTTATCACATCATCACCGGGCTGCACATCATTCGGCATAGACTCTCCGGTTATGGCAGATGTATCCATAGCCGAGTTTCCTTCAAGTATAACACCATCAAGAGGCACTCTTTCTCCCGGCATTATAACGATTACAGAACCTACCTCTACCCCCTCCGGCGAAATCTGTTCTGTTTTACCGTCTTTTTCTATATTTGCATAATCAGGACGAATATCCATAAGTGTTGCAATAGATTTACGTGATTTTCCTACCGCGTAACTTTGGAAAAGCTCGCCGACCTGATAGAAAAGCATAACAACAACTGCTTCCGGATATTCTCCGGTAAAAAAAGCTCCTACAGTAGCAAGTGACATCAAAAAGTTTTCATCAAAAATTTGTCCGTGCAAAATATTTCGTACTGCACGCCACAGTACATCCCAGCCTATAACGCCAAAGGGAACAAGAAATGCAGCAAGCCTTATCCATCCTTTAAACGGAACAAGTATCACCACAGCAAAAAGCACAGCGCTGATTAAAATTCTTATCAGCATCTTTTTTTGTTTTGCAGACATTTAATTCAAACCTCCTTTCGGACAGTTATGTTATTTTATAACTATTTCGCAGTCAGGTTCAATCTTACGGCAAACCTTTACTGCTTTTTTTAATATTTCATCAAATTTGTCATCATTGGCATCCAATGTAAGTTTCTGACTTATAAAGCTTACAGTAGCAGCGTTTACTCCGTCAATTTTATTAATAGCTTCTTCCATTTTTGCTGCACAGTTAGCGCAATCTAAGTCATTTAATGCAAATACCTTTTTCATAATTATTCAAATCCTTTCATTATTATTCAGCAACATGCTCCATGCCCTGACTTATTATTTTTTTCACATGATCATCTGCCAATGAATAAAAAATTACTTTTCCCTCACGGCGAAATCTGACCAGTTTATTATTTTTCAAAACTCTGAGCTGATGCGAAACCGCATTCTGACTTACTCCGACAAGCTGACCTATATCGCCCACACAAAGCTCGTCATCCTTTAATACATAAAGAATTTTTATCCTTGTCGAATCACCAAAAACCTTAAACAGTTCAGCTAAATCATATAAAACCTCATCCGGCGGCATATCATCCGTTATCTTCTTTACCATATCCTCATGGGCGCGTAAAAATTCGCCGCCTTCGGATTCAATTCGGGTGTTTTCCTGTTCGCTCATCATACATTCACATCCTTTCATATGAACATCTGCTCATATGTTATCACTTTATACTTAATCTGTCAATAGTTTTTTTGAAAAAATTTTTTATTGCATAAAAAAGCAACCGTTTATGGCTGCCTTAAATTCTGTATGTTTAATTTCTACGAAAGCTCTTTAATATAAAACTTATCCATTGTGCTGTGCAGAACAAAATCTGGACGATTTATCTCTTTAAAGCCAAGCTTTACATATAAGTGTATAGCAGATTTCAAATCCGAGTGTGTTTCAAGGTATAATTTTTTATACTTCATGTCTTTTGCAAAGTCTTCTGCTGTCTGCATTAACATTCTCCCTATGCCCTTTCCCTTAGCAGCATCAGTCAGATAAAGCTTTTGTATTTCGGCACATGAATCAATGTTTTCAAATTCCGCAACACCCACACCGCCTAAAATTTGCTCATCCTCAGCAATGAAATATGCCCTCTTTTCCGGCATAAATAAATAATATGCACTTAAAAAATCCAACTCAGAATCGAAATATGCAGTTCCGGGAATATCAAGATTGACTTTCTTCAAATTTGTTTTTATAATATCTGCAATTATCGGATTATCTGCAGCAGTAATCAATCGTATTTTAATGTTATTCATAAATACATAATATCCTCCTTTTAAAAACTCCACGGCAGATATGCCGCCAAAATTGCAAGTAAAATTGCCGGCAGCATATTTGCTACATTGATTTTTTTACCCCAAACCAGGTTTATACCTATACAAAAAATTAAAACAGAGCTAATCAAGGATAAATATGCAACGGCTGTTTCTGTCATAATTGGCGATATTAAACGTGCAAGCACGGTTATACATCCCTCAAAAAAGAACACCGGAATTGCCGAAAAAGCACAGCCCTTTCCCATAGATGATGTCATAACCGCAATAATGATAAAACCCAAAACTGATTTTACAGCAAGTGTTGAATAATCATTCAACATTCCATCCTGTATAGCTCCGACAACAGCCATTGCACCTATTGATACTGTCAGGGAAGCGGTCACAAAAGCATTTACAAATCCGGCATCGCCGCTGTTTCCGGTCTTCATTTTAAGCCACTCTCGAAATTGCCCAAATCTTTTTTCGATGCAGAACCTATTGCGATACATAATACAACAAGCATTGATTTGCCGCTTACAATTTTCAGATTTTCAATTTTTAACAGTCCCTCCATAACTCCTGCAATCGCTATAAAAATAACACTTATTCCGCAAGCTGTGTTCAATGCCTTTTGCTGCTCCGAATTAAACAATCTCCCGGTAAAATGACCTATAGCGCAGCCGGCTATTATGCTGACGCTGTTTATTATTGTTCCCAGTCCTATCATTAGTCCGCCTGCCAATCTCTATCTGTTTTATTCATTATACTGCAAAACCTTTTAAAAGACAATCACTTCTGTCACCTTTCTCCCTTTTATGAATGAAAAAAGTAAATTCCGCAGGTTTTTTACCCCTGCGGAATACTGCTGTAATAATCTTTTTTCAGATGTCTTTGAATTAGAATTTAGAACGTTGTGTATAATGCGTATGCAAAAGCTCATGTGCTTTATGTCCACCCGGCTCACCGAGAAATTCATCATACAATTTTTTGATATCCGGATTCTCGTGGCTTTTGCGTATAGCTGAATTTGCATCCTCTGTATAAAGAGCTTTTGCACGCTCAGCTTTAAGATTTATACTCATCTGAGTTTTAGCCGAAACTATCGGCTGACCTCCGCCTGTTACACATCCGCCAGGACATGCCATAATCTCTATGAAATCATATTCAGCCTCACCGTTCTTGATTGAATCAAGCAAAGCACGCGCATTACCGAGTCCGTGAGCAACAGCAATACGTACATTAAGGTCGCCCACCGATACAACAGCAGTCTTTATACCGTCTGTTCCTCTTACTTGTGCAAACTCTATATTATCAAGTTCTTTGCCTGTCAGCTTTTCGGCAACTGTACGCAAAGCAGCCTCCATAACGCCGCCGGTTGCTCCAAAGATAACACCTGCTCCGCTTGCTTCTTCAAACGGATTATCAAACTTTTCGTCCGGCAAATCCTTAAAGTTGATGCCTGCCTGCTTTATCATACGGGCAAGCTCTCTGGTAGAAATAACCGCATCAACATCCCGGTTTCCGTTAACCTCCATTTCCTCTCTGCCGCACTCAAACTTTTTGGCAACACACGGCATAACGGACACTACAAAAATCTTTTCCGGATCAATACCGTTTTGTTCCGCATAGTATGTCTTTAGTATTGCGCCAAACATCTGATGCGGAGATTTGCAGCTTGACAAGTTGTCAAGGAATTCAGGGAAATTATGCTCGCAGAACTTTATCCATCCCGGACTGCATGATGTAATCAGCGGCAGCTTTCCGCCATTTTGAATTCTGTTAATAAGCTCTGTTCCCTCCTCTATAATGGTAAGGTCAGCGCCGGTATCTGTATCAAATGTTTTGTCAAACCCTATTCTACGCAGAGCAGCAGCCATTTTTCCTGTCACGGGAGTACCGATAGGCATACCGAACTCCTCACCTAAAGCTGCACGAACAGCCGGGGCCGTCTGAACAATAACAACCTTTTCCGGATCAGCAATAGCGTCCCAAACAATATCTGTGCTGTCCTTTTCACGCAGTGCGCCGACAGGACAGGCAGCTATACACTGACCGCAGTTTACGCACGGAACCTCTGCCAATGATTTGTCAAATGGTGTTGAAATCGTTGTTCTGAACCCACGCTCAGTTGCATCTATTACCGCAACTGTCTGAATCTTCTTGCAGACACTTACACAGCGGCGGCAAAGCACGCACTTATTATTATCCCGAACAATAGATGGTGATAAATCATCAATTTCATGCTCTAAGCGTTCGCCCTCATATGATATATCTGTAATTCCCAGCTCCTCAGCCAAAGTCTGAAGCTCACAATTACGGTTTCTTACACAGGTAAGACATTTACGATCGTGGTTTGACAATAAAAGCTCTAAAGTAACCTTGCGTGAACGGCGAACCTTAGGCGTATTTGTAAACACCTCAAGTCCCTCCGAAACAGGATATACACACGCTGCTTGGAGATTTCTTGCTCCCTTGACCTCCACAACACACATACGACATGAGCCTGTTTGGCTAACATCCTTTCAATAGCACAATGTCGGTATATCTATACCTGCGGTGCGCGCCGCCTGTAATACAGTATAATCAGCAGGAACAGTAATGTCCTGACCGTTAATTTTTATATTTACATTTTCCATGTCAGTCATTCTCCTTCCTTATTTCTTCTCTATCGCACCGAATTTACAGGTATCCATACAAGCTCCGCACTTAATACATTTTTCAGAATCAATAATAAACGGAGATTTGATTTCACCGCTGATTGCACCGACAGGACACTTTCTTGAGCAAGCGCTGCATCCCTTACATTTATCTGCAATAATGGTATAGTTAAGCAAATGCTTGCACACTCCTGCCGGACATCGTTTATCTCTTACATGGGCGATATACTCATCGCGGAAATAACGTAAGGTTGACAAAACAGGATTTGGAGCTGTCTGTCCGAGTCCGCAGAGAGAGCCTTCCTTTATACTTAAACAAAGTTCCTCAAGGCGATCAAGATCCTCCATTGTTCCTTTTCCTCTTGTAATCTTGTCGAGAATCTCATACAAACGCTTTGTTCCTATACGGCAGGGAGAACACTTTCCGCAGGATTCGTCAACTGTAAATTCAAGGAAGAATTTTGCAATATCGACCATACAGTTATCCTCGTCCATTACTATAAGACCGCCGGAACCCATCATTGAGCCGATTGCTATAAGAGAATCATAATCTATCGGTGTGTCCATAAGACTTGCAGGAATACAACCGCCTGACGGTCCGCCTGTCTGTGCAGCCTTAAACTTTTTACCGTTGGGAATTCCACCGCCGATTTCTTCAATAATTTCACGCAGTGTTGTACCCATCGGAATCTCAACAAGACCGGTGTTGTTTATCTTTCCGCCGAGAGCAAACACCTTTGTACCCTTGCTCTTTTCTGTTCCGATACCGCTGAACCATTCTGCTCCGTTTAAAATAATCTGACAGACATTTGCATAGGTTTCTACATTGTTCAGTAAGGTCGGTTTCATCCACAGTCCCTTTACAGCCGGGAACGGAGGACGCGGACGCGGTTCACCGCGCATACCTTCTATTGATGTAAGCAAAGCTGTTTCCTCACCGCACACAAATGCCCCTGCACCAAGACGAAGCTCCAAGTCAAAATCAAAGTCGCTGCCGAGTATGTTTTTACCGAGCAGTCCGTATTCCTTAGCTTGATTTATAGCAATCTGCAAGCGCTGAACGGCAATAGGATATTCGGCACGGATATAAATATATCCCTGATTTGCGCCTACCGCGTATGCTGCAATAGCCATCGCCTCTATAACGCTGTGAGGGTCACCCTCTAATATACTTCTGTCCATAAACGCGCCGGGATCGCCCTCATCCGCATTACATGCAACAAACTTCTGATCTCCTTGTGCCTGTGCAGTAAACTGCCATTTTACACCGGTCGGGAATCCGCCGCCGCCGCGGCCGCGAAGTCCCGATGCCTTTATCTCATCTATAACCTGCTGCGGTGTCATCTCTGTCAATACCTTACCAAGAGCCTTGTACCCGTCAAAAGCTATGTATTCATCTATATTTTCAGGGTTAATAACACCGCAGTTTCGCAGTGCAACACGCATCTGTTTTTCGTAAAACTTAACCTCATTCAGGCTCTTGATTTCATCACTGCCCTCATGCACGGTTTCATCATACAAAAGCCGCTTTACAATACGACCTTTAAGAAGATGCTCCTCTACTA
>CAJLFL010000073.1 GCA_905205855.1 uncultured Eubacteriales bacterium
TGGCAGGGGTAGAGAGACTCGAACTCCCGGCACGCGGTTTTGGAGACCGCTGCTCAAACAACCCGAAATCGACGATTTTACGCCATTTTCGGGCTATTTGATTTCATCAAATATTACAATAGATATTACAATATTACTGAAAAAAGATAAAAGCAGCTGAGATAAACTTTATATCGCGCGATTCCGGAACAAATCAGCGAATGCTCAAATCGACAAAACAATAATCGTCATTCCACTTGTTTTTGTGAACTTGCGGCAACGGTGTACAAAAAATAACTCATGGTATGGTTTATGATAAAATCATATCATGGGTTATTTTTTTAGGAGATGTGGTAATATGAAAAAATATATAAAAACATATATCAATGCCGGAAAAACAGGAACATCGGTCGCAGATATGATGAAACCGTATACGAACGAGTGCGGCTTGTACACCATTGCGGGAAGACCTGCAATAGGGAAAAAATTTATAGCAAAAAAGTTTGCCCATGAGATGATGGAATCACATCATAAAACGATTGCGTATTTGGCTAGCAGATACATGAGCAAGCGCGAGTTGAAAGAACTGAGAAAGGAGTTTACTTACTTTTTTTATGAACCCTATCTCTATGCCGAGAGGGTTGAGGAGATCATAAGAGAAACGGACGCGGATATTTTCATCATTGATTGCTACCAATATATGAACAGGGAGCATATGGATTGCGCTGCGTTACTTGGAACGACCGCGTGGATGTACGAAAAACAAATTTTTGTTCTTTCCGGTGTGTCAAGAAAACCCGATTCCAGAAAAAACAAACGTCCAACCCGAAGGGATATGACAAAAAAGCTATGCGACGGTTTGTGGCGGGCATCGAACGCGGTATTCTTTTTATACCGCGATGCTTATTATTTCGATACAGAAGGCGATGATAGCATTGAAAAAAACGGACTGGAACTGATTGTTGCCAAGGATGTGCAAAAAATGCACATCCGATATTGTAAACTAAAAACAAATATGGTATCATGATCGTAAAGTAAAGTTACAGGAAGTGATCGCATGTACACAATACCGCCAAAGAAAATGGTTATTATCAACATTCTTGACATCCTAAAAAAATATTCCGATATGGATCATCGCCTCACACAGACGCAGATCATGGATATTTTGAAAAAAGAGTACTACATGGACGTTGACAGGCGGACGGTAAAGAGAAATTTGATGAACCTTTTGGATTTTGATTTTGGAATCGATTATACCGAGATTGTCAAGAAGAATGAAAAGGGCGAAGATACACCGATTTGTACCGATTGGTACATAACAAGGCAGTTTGACGATTCCGAACTTCGGCTTTTGATCGACAGTGTCCTTTTTTCAAAAACCATACCGCACAACCAGGGCAAAAAGCTGATTGAAAAACTGAAAGGACTATCCAATGTTTACTTTGATAAAAAGGTGGGGCATATCTGTAGTCTCCCGGAGAATGGACCGGAAAACAAGGAACTGTTCTATACCATCGATGTTTTAGATGAAGCGATTGCAAAAGGCAAAAAGGTTTCGTTCATGTATAACTCCTACAGCGCGGATAAAAAACTGCACCCGAAGCGGGAAAATGCGTACATCATTAATCCCTATCAGATGGTGGCAACCAACGGAAGATATTATCTGATTTGCAACTATGACAAGTACGA
Organism: uncultured Eubacteriales bacterium; assembly: GCA_905205855.1. Taxonomy (GTDB): domain Bacteria; phylum Bacillota; class Clostridia; order Monoglobales; family Monoglobaceae; genus Ructibacterium. Next base: position 1,669 of record CAJLFL010000073.1, read on the forward strand.
CAGTCTTTCCAACTATCGGATTGACAGGATTACCGGGATTAGAATACTTGACGAAAAACGAAAGCCGGTCAGAGCCTTAAAAGAAGGCGAGATCAACCTGCCAAGGCATATGGCAGAGCATTTGTATATGTTCGCCGGCGAGAGCATAAGGACGAAATTCAAGGCAAAAGACTATATTATCGATCAAATCATCGATTGGTTCGGCTTGGAACCGAGAATCACAAAGGTGAACAATGATGAATGCATGGTTGAGGTCGTTGTAAATGAAGAAGCATTTTTCTGCTGGGCGATGCAATACGGACTCCACATTGAGGTGCTGGAACCCTTATCGATGAGAGCGCGGATCAAAGATGCCGTCAGAGAATTAAATGACAAGTATGCCGATTGATTTGATGCGCTGTTTTTTGCACATTGCTTGCGCTATGATATTGTCTGAAACAGAGTGAACGGGGGTTTTTATGTCTGAGATGAAAAAAGAAAAAACAAATTTGATCGAAAAGCTGTTTCTAAAGTGGCGGCAGCAGCAAAATGAAGAATCTGATGAAGAATATAAAAAGTACGGTACAGGGGAGATCCCCAAAAACGCTTTTTTGCCGGACGGCATTGTCGATGAGGCGCAGTTTGCTCAAAAAAAGCAAGCGGGAAAAGCAGTGATGTTTGTTGCCAAAGAGGCAAATTGGTACAACGACGGCACCGATAAAGAGAGCTGCAAAACCGCGGCGGGCGATGCGAGCTTCTGGGTGAGAGACGTCGCGTTTCATGATGTGCCGGAAACCATGTTTTCAAAACGCCTTTCTATGCTGGTCAATGCATATGACAACAATGATTATGAAACGGTGAATAAAAACCATATCCATCTTCAATCGTGTGCGTTTATCAATCTGAACAAAAGGGGCGGTTTGCCGTTTTGCAGATGGGAAGCCTTAGAGGGATATACCGCGCAGTATGCCGCGTATATTGAGAAAGAGATCAAGCTGATTCAGCCCGATCTCATCATATGTTGCGGCGACGGTGTAAAATGGCTGCTGGAGAAATATCATATCACCGATGACATAGAGGCAAAGGTTATTTCAGTATATCATCCGAGCTATTTTGCGCTTTCGGATGTCGAATATTTAAAGCAGTTTCAGTGTTCGCTGACCGGCAAGGAGTGGGTTTATCAAAAAAGAACTGCCGAAAATAGAACTGAGAATGACGCAGAGGAATCCCCGAAGGGAATTATGTTTGATACCAATAAAACATATTCCGATACGGCAACGTTTGATATGCTGACCGACGGGAAAATCAGCGCCTATGATGACGCGTGCAAGTATTTGAGAAGTTTTCGTATCGGGGATATTGTATTTTATTATGTAAAAGGAAAAGGCGTGGTTGCGGCAGGCGAGGTTTGTTCGGATATTAAAGAATGCCAATATCATGGGTCCATCGAAAATTACAGAACGGTGAAAAGGCTTGTGCCAAAAGAAGTGCCAACGGAAGAGAAATTGAAAGGTATATCGCCTTCGGAAATAAAAGCGTTGTTTGGCGGCAAGGGATTTTACTGGGCATCCACCGTAAAAACACCTTTTTTACGGGGAGACGAGCCAAATGTCTTACTCCGAAAATTAAAAGAGTTATATTGCGAAGAGAAAGGATAGGGCTATGCTTTACGTAATGTCGGATATCCACGGATGTTATGATCAATACATAAAAATGCTTCATCAAATCGGATTTGGCAACGGTGACACGCTATATGTTTTGGGCGATGTTGTGGACAGAGGCGATGACGGGATTAAAATACTGTGGGACATGATGCACCGCAACAATGTGATTCCCTTGCTTGGCAATCATGAATATATGGCGTACAGTGTAATGAAAAAGTGCAACGTTGAACTGACGGCTGATAACTTTCATACCCTATGCACCAAGGAAACGATGGAAATGTATCAGGAATGGATGTTTAACGGCGGAATACCGACGATACAGCAGTTTTTAAAGCTTGATAAAGCAAAACGTGAATCAATCACCGAGTATTTGGGTGAATTTGAATTGTATGAGGAGCTTACGGTCAATGAAAACCGGTTTGTACTGGTTCACGCGGGGCTCAATCATTTTAAGGAATCAAAGCCGCTGCATGAATATGATATCCGGGATATGATATGGGAACATTGCGATTATACAAGGCAGTATTATAAAGATCAATATCTTGTCACCGGGCATACACCTACATTTCTTATTGATGAAAAGTACAGAGGTAAAATTTATAGAGATCAAAACAATATTGCAATTGATTGCGGTGCGGTATACGGCGGCAGTCTTGGCTGCATTTGCCTGAATACGCTGGAAGAATTTTATGTATAAAAGGAGAGAACGGACGATGGAAACAAATGAACGAGAGAGGATATCCAACAGCGCTGCGGAGGAACGGGTAGAACTTCATGTCCATACCAAGATGAGCGACATGGACGCGGTGACCTCTGCCGGCGATCTGATCAGGCGCGCGGCCAAGTGGGGACACAAGGCGATCGCCATCACGGATCACGGTGTGGCACAGGCTTTTCCGGACGCGCACAAGGCGGCGATGGACGTGAGAAATAGTATAAACCCTGACTTTAAAGTTATCTACGGCGTGGAGGCTTATATGGCCGATAGGATGAAAGAGGGCGGAGAACCCGCGCATCTATATCATACGATCCTGTTTGCCAGCAACTATGTAGGGCTTAAAAATCTGTACCGGCTGATCTCCAAATCCAATCTGGACTATTTTTACCGCAAGCCGATTATGCCGAAAAGCGTGATTGAAAAATTCCGCGAGGGGATCCTCATCGGTTCGGCGTGCGAGGCCGGCGAGCTTTACCGTGCCGTACTGGCAAAAAAACCGAACGAGGAATTGGAAGAGATTGCCTCGTTTTACGATTATCTAGAGATTCAGCCGATCGGCAACAACCAATTTATGGTGCGCAACGGCACCGTAGCCGATGACGAGGCGCTGCGCGATTTAAACCGCAAAATCGTAAAGCTGGGCGACCGTTTGGGAATGCCGACCGTGGCGACCTGTGACGTGCATTTTATGGATCCGAAGGATGAGGTTTACCGCCGCGTGCTGATGGGCGCACAGGGATTTGCCGACGCGGACGAGCAGGCACCGCTCTACTTTAGAACCACCGCGGAAATGCTGGAGGAATTTTCATACCTCGGCGAAGAAAAGGCCAAAGAGGTCGTCATCACCAACCCCAATCGGATTGCGGATCTGTGCGAGACGATTCAGCCGGTGAAAGACGGCTCTTATCCGCCTTCCATCGAAAACTGTGAACAGGATCTGGTGGATATGTGCCATAAAAAGGCACACCGTATCTATGGCGAGGTGCTGCCGCTCGTTGTGCAGGCAAGGATGGATAAGGAGCTTGACTGTATTGTAAAATACGGATATTCCGTCATGTATATGATTGCGCATAAGCTGGTAAGAAAGTCGAATGACGCCGGGTATCTGGTCGGCTCCAGAGGCAGCGTCGGTTCCTCTTTTGCGGCGTTTTTGTCGGACATCACCGAGGTAAATGCGCTCTGTCCGCACTACATTTGTCCGAACCCCGACTGCAAACACAGTGAATTTTTTGAAAACGGCGAATATGCCGTCGGCCCCGACATGCCGGACAAGGACTGTCCGGTCTGCGGCACACCGATGAAGAAGGATGGCCTTACCATTCCGTTTGAGACCTTTTTGGGCTTTAAGGGAGACAAGGTGCCCGACATTGACTTAAACTTTTCCGGCGAGTATCAGGCAACCGCATATAAAGACTTGCAAGAAATATTTGGCAGAGAGCATGTATTCCAAGCCGGAACAATCTATACCATTGCAGATAAAACCGCCTATGGACTTGCGAGAGAATATTATGAACGCAAGGGGATTGAGGCGCCGGACGCCGAGCTGAAACGGGTATCGCGCGGTATGATCGATGTCAAGCGCATCGACGGTCAGCATCCGGGCGGTATCATCGTCTGCCCCAAGACCATGGATATCCATGACTTCTGCCCGATTCAGCACCCGGCAGGCAGAGAGAATTCCGATATTATAACCACACACTTTGACTTTCACTCGATCCACGATAACCTTTTAAAGCTGGATATCTTAGGTCACGATGATCCATCGACCATCCGTATGCTGGAGGACTTGACCGGTGTGAACGCCATGGAGATTCCGCTGGACGACAAGGACACCATGAGCCTGTTTTCCGGGACGGAGGCGCTGGGCGTAAAGCCGGATCAGATCGGGAGCGAGGTGGGCACGCTTGGTATACAGGAATTTGGGACGGCGTATGTACGAAATATGCTGGCGGAAACAAAGCCGAGAACTTTTTATGAGCTGATAAAGATTTCGGGATTGTCACACGGCACAGGCGTATGGGTGGATAACGCCCAAGATCTCATCAAGGCCAAAAAAGCAACGCTGTCTGAGGTGATCGGACTGCGTGACGATATTATGGTCTTTTTGATGCAGCACGGCTTAGAGCCGGGTATGGCATTTAAGATCATGGAGTTTGTCCGCAAAGGCCGCGCCGTCAAGGAGGGGATGCCGCCGGAGTATGAGCAGGCTATGCGTGATAAAAATGTGCCGGAGTGGTATATTGACTCATGTAAAAAAATACGGTATATGTTCCCAAAGGCGCACGCCGCGTCATATGCCATAATGGCGTTTCGGATTGCCTGGTTTAAAATCCATTATCCGGTCGAGTTTTATAAAACTTATTTTAAAATATATTACGGCAGTGACGAAAGCGACATCGAAAAGTTGAGCGATGCAGATATAAAAAACAAAATACATAAATTAAAGCTTGGCAAGAAAAATGGGTATGTTAAAAATTATTATGATTTGGATAGTTACGAAGTAGCACTTGAAGTTCATGAACGCAATTTAGCAAATGAAGTTTTTGGTTCAATCAGATAAAACCATATGGGAGGAATTAAAATGAGTAAAAGACCGAGTATATTTGATTATGCAAAAAAGGAATTATCACAGGATGCAATGATTTGTTGGCTTTTGGACTGTTGCCATTCTGATGACAGCACGTACATGAATATAGGACTTGATTTCATAAAGTTTATTCTTGAGGATGAAAGTATAAGTGAGAGTGATATCGAACTTGAAAAGGATAGCCCGCACGCACAATATCATCGTATGGATGTATATGCAAGCATTCGTGTCGGTAACGAAATAATCCCGGTTATCTTTGAAGATAAAACGAATACTTTTTTGCACGGAGATCAGGAAGCACGTTATACTGAAATGGTTAATTCTTGGAAGAATGATGAAAAGTGGACAAAAGGGTTGTTTGACAATGACAAATTAAAGTGGTCCAAGAAAACAATGTATGTATTTTTTAAAACCGGTTATGTTTTTGATTGGCAAAAGGAAGAAATGAAATGCATTAAGGAAAAACTAAACGCAAAGGTTAAAACTATATATATTGATGACATGCTTGAGTTTATAGCAAGGCACAAACACAAGGATTTTTTACTTGATGATTACTATGAATATTTAACGAAACGAAAATCCGAGCTTGTTGGCAGTATGGAGGATAAGTGTAACAGATATTTTAATAAAATATTTGGTGATAAGAAGCGTTTTTCATATCATTACCAACAATGGGCAGCGAGAAATTTCGGTTACATACAAGATGAAAGTCAAAAAGGCGAAAATATAATATATTGTGCCGTAAGAACCGGGTGGCGTAAAAATGCATATTCTATCGCTGTTCAGCAATATCGCAATGAAAAAACACTTTTCGGAAACAATGAAGAAAAGAAACTTTTGGTGGAAAAGAGATATGTTATTACAGATGAAACAATAGATATTTGTAAAAAGGTTGCGGTTGATTTAGCGGATGATTTAGGTGTAGAAATTAACTTTGAGAATAATATCAAAAATAAAATGCCGAGTCAAAGGAATCTTTTTAGAGTATTTATCGATGACGATAATGAAGAAAAGGTATGCAGCTTCTTTAGAGAGTTTATTAAAAAGTTTAATAAACTTGCAAAAGATAAGTATAAGGAGCAATATGTCGTTTGTTAAAGGATGCATCGAATATGAGGGGGGGACTTTCCAAATGAAATTAAAAGGCATGAAAGTTGAAGAAGCGATTCAAAAAATCATTGAGCGTAGTGCGAATGCGGTATTCATTGCTGGCGGCGATATCTTCCGCGGCAATATACGGCGTTGCCCAAATAGGGACAAAGCAAAGTTTATTTATCTTCGGGGTGATATATCTTATGGGGAAGCAGTTCCCGATATACATTCCAATGAATTTATGGAGTTAAGAGTCAAAGCTTTGGACGATCCGCTTGGATGGGTAGCGGAAAGCTATAACGGACTTAAGTACTTAGCCGAATGTAAAAATGCAGAAATTATTTTGCTGCAATTTGATTGGTACACGTTGCAAATTTGGCAATTAGCAACGCAAGCGTATATCGAACAGCTCGGAATAACCGACCATATCCAAAGACTGTGTATTGATGACAGTTCATTTTGCATAAATAGCGTTGGCAACATAGATATCGGCGGATCACATAAAGCTTTTTACAGTCTTGTGTGCAGGCAGAAACCCATAAATTTAGAAAAGTATTTGATAGAACCGGCGGCAGTTCAATGTTATTTGGACATAAATTCAACAAATGGGGAATTACGTGATTACATAAAAAACGTCAGTTCGCAATTTGAAAACCCGTTTCGGGCGTGCGGAAGATTTTTTGCAGATTTTCCTAAATGGGGGGGCGAGGAGGAGTTTTTGAAGATTGCAATGGAAACACTTTCCCAAGATGAAAAGTGCGTTGACAAAATGAAACATTGGAAACGGGTAATCAAGAAAGAACGGGGTGAATTCATACGAACAGGATGCACCATAGAAATAACGGAAAGGCAGCGCTCAAAGACAACCGAATGATCAAGGTAACTGCAGGAGATGGGGAATGCGAAAAATCGGTGAGGCCTGCGTTGCATATGGGCTTTTTGAAACATATAGGATGGAGATAGGGCGGAGACGGAGAAAAAGGAAGAA
>CAJLFL010000074.1 GCA_905205855.1 uncultured Eubacteriales bacterium
GCTCTTTATTGTTTCTATCGGATTGCGGTCATATTGCAGTGACAATTCTTCATTTAAAACATTAAACTTTGTTTCCACCTCCATTATTGCACACTGATAATACGACATCAATCTTTTATACGGCGCCGAATATTTATCTATCCAGCCTTTTACATCTTTTTCCGCCAGGGTTGATACCAACAGCCTTGACAAATAATTTTCATTGTGAAAGCCCAGCCATTCCATTTTTATATTCTCCTTAGTAGTTTAATCTTAGGTCAAACCCAATTATTTAATCAAAATCCTTCCAAAAATCCTGTACCGCTTTTTCATATCTTTGTCTATCAACGCAATAACTCATTGCATGATCCGCTCCCGGAACTACCAAAAGCCTTTTCGGCGAAGCACACGCCTTATAATTCTCATAGGTCATTTCCACCGGAACAAAATGATCGTCAGTACCATGCACAAACAAAACAGGTATATTCGTATTTTTAAGTGCGTCTGTTGTAGAATAATCGCCGGCGCCCATCATAATTCTCCGCCTGCAAAGCATATCTGCCGCCGCGCTGCGGATATTATAAAGCATATGCAGATTCTTCTGCGCCACATGCTTCCATATAGCCTTTGGTGATGTAAAGCCGCAGTCCGCCATAATACCATGGACGCTTTCCGGCAATCCGAGGTCAGCCGCCATAAGTACTGTTGCCGCTCCCATTGAGATTCCGGCAAGGTAAACCGGCAGCTTATCTCCGCATCTTCCGACCGCCCAGTTCACCCACTCTATACAGTCAAAACGCTCGGTAAGTCCAAAGCCCATATATTCGCCGCCGCTGTTGTTTTGACCGCGCTGCTCTGCATATACAACGCTGCAGCCGTTATTGTGCCAAAAATCCGATATCATTCCGTAATCATAATGCCACGAAGAACGCCATCCGTGAAAGGCTATAATTATCCTCTTTGCATTTTCACAGGGGAAATAATGTCCGATTAAGGTTATCCCGTCCCTGCCGGTTATCTCTATAAGCTCGTGTACGCTCTCTCTTAATTTTTCGGATGCTTCAAAACATTTTTCTTCAAGCTCTGTATTCTTTTTATTGCCGGAAATCATACCGTTAGTTCTTTTCATTATTTCCGGCTGCTCTCTGTCAAGTGCAGTCCGCACCAACAATTCAGTCGATATATATGCTCCTGCCGCTGCCGCCGAAACCAAGCCCACCGCTGTCAGCAGAACTTTTTTTGTTGTCTTCATATCATCCGCTCCCTTCAGCCTTCAATATACTTATATTATACCCTGTATTATAAAAAAATTCTTCAACAATTTATGAATTTTATTAAAACTTTTTAATATTTTTTTATATGATTTTTTAAAAACCATTATAATTACGCCGTTTAAATCGCATATAACAATTTTATTACATTACTTTTTTACTATTGACAGCATATAACAATATATGCTATACTTATTATCGCACAACCACTACATATAGTGTTCGACAACTTAGTACACCGAAGTTAAACATATAATGGTTTTAAGAGTTTTTAATTACAGGGCATATCGGATTTGACTCTCGTATGCCTATGGCGCAGTAAATACAGAGGAGGGTTTTTAATGAAAATTATTAAAAGAAACGGGGCTGAAGTTCAGTTTGACGAGAATAAAATTATAACTGCTATATCAAAGGCAAATAACGCCATTGCGGAAGAATATCAGATGACTCCAAAACAGATTGACCGTATTGCAGAAAGAGTCATCCTTGCCTGCGAGCATCTCGGACATTCCCCCAGCGTCGAGGAGGTACAGGATCTTGTTGAGCATCAGATTATGGCGCACGGCGCGTTTGAGGTTGCAAAAGCATATATCACATACCGATATACCAGAACACTTGTACGTCAGTCAAACACTACCGACGACAAGATTCTGAGCATTATCGAATGTAACAATGAGGAAGCAAAACAGGAAAATTCAAACAAGAACCCTGTTGTAAACTCCACTCAGCGCGACTACATGGCAGGTGAAGTATCAAGGGATATTACAAACCGAATACTTTTGCCGAAGGAAATCGTTGATGCACATAACGAGGGTATAATTCACTTCCATGACAGCGACTATTATGCACAGCATATGCATAACTGTGACCTTGTAAACCTTGAGGATATGCTGCAGAACGGAACCGTAATAACGGGCACTCTGATAGAGCGTCCGCACAGCTTTTCGACTGCCTGCAATATTGCCACACAGATTATAGCGCAGGTTGCTTCAAATCAGTACGGCGGACAGTCAATATCCCTTACGCATCTTGCGCCGTTTGTTCAGATCAGCCGCGAAAAAATCACCAAGGATTTAAACGCAGAACTTGAAAAAGCGCACATGACAATGGATGATGAAACCTTTAAACTTATAGTAGAGGATCGTTTGCGTGATGAAATAAAGCGCGGCGTTCAGACTATACAGTATCAGGTTGTTACACTTATGACCACAAACGGTCAGGCGCCGTTTGTAACCATGTTTATGTATCTTAACGAAGCAAAGAACGAACAGGAAAAGAGCGACCTTGCCATGATTATAGAAGAGGTTCTCGCGCAGCGTTATCAGGGCGTCAAAAATGAGAAAGGCGTATGGGTTACACCTGCATTTCCTAAGCTTATTTATGTCCTGGAGGAGGATAATATCCACGAGGGAGATAAATACTATTATCTGACCGAGCTTGCTGCAAAATGTACCGCCAAGCGCATGGTTCCGGACTATATTTCAGAAAAGGTAATGCTTAAATCAAAGATTGATAAGAACGGCGAAGGACACTGCTATACTTGCATGGGCTGCAGAAGCTTTTTGACACCGTATATTGACGAAAACGGCAACCCCAAATACTATGGAAGATTCAATCAGGGAGTTGTCACCGTTAATCTTGTAGATATAGGCTTGTCAGCGCACAAGGATATGGACAAATTCTGGAAGATATTTGACGAGCGTATGGAGCTTTGCCACAAGGCGCTGCAATGCCGTCACGAAAGACTTGAGGGCACCGCCTCGGACGTTGCTCCGATTCTTTGGCAGTACGGCGCACTTCTGCGTCTGAAAAAAGGTGAAAAAATTGACAAATATCTGCACGGCGGATATTCAACACTTTCGCTCGGCTATGCCGGACTTTGGGAATGTGTATACAGCCTGAACGGCAAAAAGCTTACCGAGCCGGAAGGTGAAAAACTCGGTCTTGATATAATGCAGAAACTTAACGAATACACAGCAAAGTGGAAGGCTGCCGAAAACATCGACTATTCGCTTTACGGAACGCCGCTTGAAAGCACGACATATAAATTTGCCAAGTGTCTGCAAAAACGTTTCGGCGTTATAAAGGGCGTAACCGATAAGGGCTATATAACAAACAGCTATCACGTTCATGTAACAGAAGAAATCAACGCCTTTGATAAGCTTGCACTTGAAGCAAAGTTTCAGGCTTTGTCGCCGGGCGGAGCAATCAGCTATGTTGAGGTTCCGGATATGCAAAACAACATTGATGCCGTTTTGGATGTCATGAAGTTTATCTATAACCATATCATGTATGCAGAGCTTAACACTAAAAGCGATTACTGCCAGAAGTGCGGCTGGGATGGCGAAATCGGCATAGAGGAACATGACGGAAAGCTGCTTTGGAAATGTCCTCAATGCGGAAATACCGACCAGGATACAATGAATGTTGCACGCAGAACCTGCGGATATATAGGAACTCAGTTCTGGAATCAGGGCAGAACGCAGGAAATAAAAGAAAGAGTTTTACATCTATAATATTAAAGGGTTCCCTATTCCGGGAACCCTTTATAAAGGAGTTATTTATGCATTACGGAGAAATCAAAAACTGTGATATTGCAAACGGAATCGGCGTCAGAGTTACGCTTTTTGTTTCCGGCTGCAGAAATCACTGTAAAAACTGCTTCCAGCCTCAGACATGGGATTTTGAATACGGTTCTCCGTTCACCGAAGAAACCGAAGATTATATTTTAAAGCTTCTCAAGCCGTCATATATAAGCGGTCTGACCGTTCTCGGCGGAGAGCCATTTGAGCCGTCAAATCAGAAAGCGTTATATCCGTTTTTAAAATCTGTAAAAGAGCATTTTCCAAATAAAACAATCTGGATATTTTCCGGCTTCACATATGAAGAATTGCTCTCGCCGGCCTGCCGCGCAAGCTGCGAAGAAACAGAAAAGCTGCTCGGCCTGACGGACGTTCTTGTAGACGGCAGATATGATGAAGAATTAAGAGATATTTCACTCAGATTCCGCGGTTCTTCAAATCAAAGAATTATAGATATTCCAAAGACATTAAAACAAGGCAAAATAGTTCTTTGGGAAACCGGGAGGTAATTAAATGCTGAATCAATTTTCACGTACAGAACTGCTTTTGGGCAAAGACGCTATGGAAAAATTAGCTGCCGCAAGAGTTGCGGTATTCGGCATCGGCGGCGTCGGCGGATATACCGCGGAGGCTCTTGTCCGCAGCGGAATAGGCGCTATTGATATAATAGATGATGACAAGGTGTGCCTTACCAATATAAACCGTCAGATTTATGCCACAACAAAGACTGTCGGACAATATAAGACAGATGTTGCCAAGCAGCGTATTCTGGATATAAACCCAAATATCAAGGTCACCGCGCACAAGACATTTTATATGCCCGATACCGCAGACCGTTTTGATTTTACGCAGTACAGTTATATAGTTGACGCAATCGACACCGTCACCGGTAAAATAGAGCTGGTTGTAAACGCAAATAAATCAAATACGCCGATTATCAGCTCTATGGGCGCAGGCAACAAGCTAAATCCTGCAGCATTTGAAGTCGCGGATATATACAGCACTTCAATATGTCCGCTTGCACGCGTTATGCGTACCGAACTGAGAAAACGCGGAATACCAAGCCTTAAAGTTGTTTATTCAAAAGAAAAACCTCTGACGCCTGTTGATGACATGGCGGCAAGCTGCAGAAAAAACTGCATATGTCCGCCCGGCGCAGCAAGAAAATGCACAAGCCGCCGGCAAATTCCGGGAAGCACAGCATTTGTTCCGTCCGTCGCAGGTCTTATTATTGCAGGCGAGGTTATAAAGGATTTAATAAAATAATGTGTGCAGTTTTGCACACATTATTTTTCGCATATATTATTTTTATAAAATTTCCAGCCTGTATGTCCGTACTTTTTTCCTGTTTTATCATAAACAATTCTATAGCGGCTGCCGCGTATATAAAGATTATCCAAAGAAAAATACTCCCAATCATCCGGAATAATCGGTCGAAAGCTGACGTTTCCGTCCTGAACTCTTACCCCCGCAAGTCCTGTAATCACCAAATCGCAAAAGGTGGAATGATTATAGTCTTTTCCTCTTTCATAACCGCCTTTTTCTTTTTTCCATCCCCAGTTTTTGAGTATATCCCGGCTTGCCCAAGTATCCTCATACGGCGCCTTTACCTCATCAATCCACATCACAGTTTTTCCGTTCTCGTCAGTTCTGGTGTGTTGGGCAGCGTACTGCTTTAAAAGTCTGCAAAACATATCGGCATATTTTTTATCGTTTGTATCATCTGCCGCATTTATCAGTCCCGTTAAAACCTGCGATGTTGCAAACGGCCATATATAGCCGTTCCATAAACATTCATGCTCAGATGGAAACAAAAATTCCGGATGCTTTTGTTCTGCTGTTGTTATACCGAATTTTGTTTTAAATACATCCTCATCCTCCAAGAAATCAAAGACACTTTCCTGTCCGCGTTTCGGAATTTTAAAATACCACGGGATATATCCTATCAGCTCACGCGGAACATCCGAGGTTTTAATGCTCCCTATCGTTCCGAAATTACCGTCCTCCGGATGCAAAGCCTTATAAAACCCATCGCGCCAAAGCAGAGTATGTATACCGCTTTTTATTTTCCCGGCGGCTTCTCCAAACTCCGAAAGCTGATGACCGCATTGCAGTGATAAGTCATAAATTGCCGAGGCGTCCGCATACATATAACTGTTAAGTGTGGGACGTATTCCCTTTACCGCTTTGCCGTTCTTTGTGCCGCTTATGGAAAATTCCATTGCATCTCTGTCATCTATTGACCAGTAAAGGCCACATTCCGTCAGGTGCTCCGCATCCCATCTTTTAAAATGAGCCGCCGCCTTTTTTAAAAAATCCGGTATATCAAGCGCATCTTTAACATCATTAAACGCCTTTGCCGCACTGATAACCCACGAGCTGTAACGCATTCCCTCCTCCGGATTATTTAAAAAGAAATAAATGTAGTCAGGCAGATATTTATTTGAATTTTTCAGCCATCTGCCCTCCATAATATGATGTCCTGCCGCCGCATTTATCGCATTATATTTACCGCTCCACGAAACCTCAGGCAAAAATTCGGTTATTATATATCCCTCAGGTGTTGTTTTGATATGCTTGCGGTATACCCACCATCTAAAGTAATATGCCTTTTCTATTTCGCTGTCCGGACATTCCAGAACAGGGATTTCATCAGACAGCCATTCCTCTGCTCTGCTGTTGTCAATATCATTATGATAACATTCCTCATCATTTGCATTAAATTTCGCAATATAATTTTTCAAATTCATTAAAAATTCTCTCCGTTAAAATAGGTTACGCTCGCCGCACTCTGCAAGACCGATAAATTCATCCGTCTTTGTTCTGCCATTATACCAGATTCTCCATTTTTTTGCTTCTTCATCCCAGATTACTGCCGGTTTATAGCACGCCTCGCTGTCCCATTTACCTTTATCCGGGCCAACAAGCGGATTGTGAGGCGAACGCTCCCAGCCGCTGATTCCGTCATCCGAACGTGCAACGCATATACGCGCCGTGTCTATATCCTCATATCCTATATAGAACATAACATAACCCATATCCTCGGTTTTTACAATATCACAACCGCCGATTCTGTCCTGTTCAAAATAATTATCCTTATTGCACACAAATATCGGATTATTCTCATGCTTTTTCCAGTTAATTCCGTCCTTGCTTTCAGCATATGCAATCACATTAGGTTCATATGTATCGCCTGCGGAATACCACATACGGTACAATCCGTCCTCGTAAATAACACAGGGATTCATAACAGAATCGCCCTCCCACGGATGTTCAAAGCTGAGAACCGGCTCGCTTTGCTTTCTTTCAAAAGTTAATCCGTCGGTGCTTTCGGCATAACCTATCCAGCTGTGTCCGATCGCCTGACCGGTATACCACATCTTATAAATACCGTCAATATACAGAACGCAATCGCGGTTCATATCATCCTCCCAACCGCTTTCCGAATTCGGCGCAAGGGTAATGACAGGCTCGCTCCAGCCAACACCATCACTGCTGAATACAACCGCACAAGATTTTTTACCTCTGTATGAAAAATCCATTCTTAACATTTTGTTTTGTTCAGAAATATAGGCATCAAAGGTTGTTCCGATTTCTTTGTTACCGAAAACGGGATTATTCTTATACTTCTTAAAATAATACATTATATTTGCTCCTTTAAACTTGACTGAATATCGTCACTATGCTATTATTATATTAAATTAGATATACAGCACATGTCAATAACAAAATGTTCGCTAAAATTGACAATTTGTTTTTTGATTTTATATAAAGGAGTAATCCGCATGAATCTGTTAAAAGAATCCTGTTATGAAAAAGAAAAATATATGAGAATCCCTACCGAAACTGCAAAAAAGCTTTATTATTATGTGCAGTGGGCAGGACATTTTGTATGCAAGCAAGACTTCCATATCAAACGAAGTCATTTTTCCAGTTATCTTTTGATTTATACGGGCAGCGGCAGCGGGACTCTTAAATACAAAAGCAGAGAATATCGCATCAGCAGCAACAGCTTTTGCTTTCTGGATTGCCGGATTCCTCATGAATATATTACGCAGGCTGCGCCGTGGGACTTTAAGTTCATCCACTTTTACGGAAACCTCAGCAGCCAATACTATGACTATATCACTCAGCTTTACGCATCACCCGTTTTTACCTGCCTTAATGCAGATACTGCAGTCTTATTCGATAAGGTTTTACAGAATGTCCGTAATTCAGATGAGGAAGCTGTTTGTTCCGAATATATTTACCGTATTCTTACCGAAATCATTTCTTCGTTCAATCATTCGGACGCCTCATTCAGTTTCAGAACAGTTATGGATTATATTGCAGAAAACTATATGGAATATATTGATGTAAACGATATTGCACAAAAGTTTAACTTAAGCCGCAGTTATTTTACAACCAAATTTACGGAAACAGCCGGCATATCGCCTTACGCCTATCTCAAGCAATGCAGAATTTCCGCCGCCAAAGGGCTTTTGATTAACAGCAGCTATACCATACAGGACATTTCCGAGCGCTGCGGATTTAACAGCTGCGCTGCGTTTATACGTGCATTTAAAAGCAGCATTGGTGTAACACCAATGCACTATCGCAGACAGACAGGGGCAGACTCAAGCACTGTTTAGCAAATGATATAAAACGATAAAACGATAAAACGACAAACCGCCGCAGTTTCAACAATTTTCTGATCATAATCAACTATCTTGCCCCAATAATCCTTGTGCTCCGAATTTGTGCTGTTTGCAAGACCGCTGACATAAAGAAAATCCAATAGTAATAAATGCAGTAGAAGCTCACCACGG
>CAJLFL010000075.1 GCA_905205855.1 uncultured Eubacteriales bacterium
ATATAGGCGCGGATTCGGCTGAGCAGGCGAAAAAGGCTGTAATGCCGGGAGATTACGGAACGTTTTGTACTGATTATTCTGAAATCGGAAATTGCGTAAAGGGCAGAGCGCTGGCAGGCAGAATAGGATGTGATGCAGCGGTAAGGCTTATAAAAAATCCGAAAATTAAAAATATACATGTCTTATTTGCTGTTCAGCGTGAAATCGGATGCAGAGGAACTGCGGCTGCGGCATATGGATTAAAAACGGATTATGCTGTGGTTTACGACGGCATTGAGGCAGCAGCTCCGGGAGTAAAAAGCGCGGCTGTCTGCGGCGGAGGTGCGGTTATTTTGACACGTACGGGTGATATGAACGCGGATGCAGAGCTTATAAAAGATGCGGTGCGTATTGCGGATAAAGACGGAATAGCTATACAAATGCACAGTGCATCGGCATTGGGACAGGCAAATATGATAGCAAAAAACGGTGGCAGCATACGCTGCATGACATTGGGACTTCCCGTAAAGTATTTTGAAGCTCCCATACAAATGGCAAGTAAAGCGGATATTGACGCATTGTATAAACTGACAGAGAGATTGTTTGAACAGGGGGAGTAAAAGTGGATAAGAATCTTGTTGATAAAATTGTAAATACTTCATTTTTCAATGTTGATGATGCAGCAGAGCTGTTTAAGGAAAACGGTGTATCACAAATTAAGATTTTGGCTAACGGTACAATTCTGTGCGGCGCAGCAGAAAAGTGTGAAATGCTCATTGTGTTCAGATTCAAGCCGTTTGGAATTATGGCTGAGCAAAGCGGTAAAGAGGTTGAGGGAGTGATTCTGGGCGGAACGGAAAAAGAAGCTGCTGCAGACAGTATATTATATAAAAACTCGGATTTGCGCGCTGTGCTGAGAAAAAAGGATGATAAGCTTATTATAAGCACAAATGACGAAACTGAACTCAATCCCGGCGAAATTCTTGAACCGGCACACAGCGCTATAATAAAAGGTAACAGAATATATACATCTGACGTATCGATAATGATGCTTTATCTTGCAATTAAATGTGCTGAAAGCGGCAGAACAGCAGTTGCGCTTGTAAATGAATCAGCTGCGGGAGAAGAGGCATTGAGCGAGATTGTACGCGGAATAATGCCGCGTATGGCTGTTGTTGTTTCGGCGGCGGCAGAAAACGAAGATTTTAAAACCGGAAAAGGTGTCGGAATTGTCATAAAGGACGGCTGCTGTGTTGTGCATGAAAAGACAGTTGAAAAACTGAATGAAGCCGGCAGCGGGGATACACAGTATTATATCGAAAAAACAGATACAGGACTTGAAAGGCTTAGTATATCGGCGGCAATGGAGAAATTTTGCGGAATATATGTTGCGGCTGCCGGAATAGGTACGAGAGTTTGTGAGTTATCGGTGAAAGATGTTGAAAAAACTCAAAACTTTCTATTGAAAATATCCGATATATTTGATATAATTTAATTTATAGTATTTTACGAAAGGAGTTTGGAGTTATGAGTTCGGTAGCAATTGATTTAATTATCATCGGCATATATGTATTGCTTATGATAGGCGTTGGGGTTTACTGCACACGCCATACCAAAAATGTAGACGGATTTTTGCTTGGCGGACGTAATCTTGGACCGTGGCTTTCTGCGTTTGCGTATGGTACATCATTTTTTTCGGCGGTAATATTTATAGGTTATGCCGGTAAAAACGGATGGAATCTCGGTATATCCTCTGTTTGGATAGGAATTGCAAATGCGGTTATAGGCTGTTTGGTTTCATGGCTTGTGCTTGCCAAAAGAACGCGCAGAATGACTCATGTGCTTGATGCAAAAACCATGCCTGAGTTTTTTGCAAAGCGTTATGACGACAAGGGAATGAGCATATTTTCTGCTATAGTTATATTTATTTTTCTTACGCCGTATGCGGCTTCGGTATATATGGGACTCAGTTATTTGTTTAACGCGGTATTCCCAAATGTTCCGTACATATGGTGGATGGTTATTATGGCAGGGCTGACGGCGATATATCTCTCGCTCGGCGGATATATGGCAACGGTCTTGACCGATTTTATTCAGGGACTTATTATGATTGCCGGAATTGTTTTGGTAATATTCTTTGTTCTCAGCAATGAGGAGGTCGGCGGTGTTCAGTGTGGATTGACAATGCTGAGCGTTATCCCTGATTTAGGTAAGAATCTTACAAGCTGGTACGGCGGAGCTAATTGGTTTGACCTTTTGTCGCTCATAGTTTTGACAAGCCTCGGAACATGGGGACTTCCGCAGATGATACATAAGTTTTATACAGTAAAAGAGGGAAAATCAATAAAAGAGGCTGCTGTTATATCAACATTATTTGCTATGCTTATCGGCGGCGGTGCGTACTTTATCGGAACCTTCGGACGGCTTTTCCTGGGAAATGAGCTTCCGCCGGAAGGATTTGACGCCATCATGCCGATAATGCTGATAAAGGCGCTGCCGACAGTTATGATGGGGATTTTGCTTGTACTCATACTGTCAGCGTCTATGTCAACGCTGTCATCTGTTGTTATGACGTCAAGCAGTTCTATTACAATAGATTTGGTAAAGGGGCATTTTGCGCCGAATATGACTGAAAAAGATACTGTTGGACTTATGCGTATACTTTGTATTGTGTTTGTTGCTCTGTCGTTTGCGATTGCTGCATTTAAACCAAAGGAAATCATAACGCTTATGTCTTTCTCATGGGGAACGGTTGCAGGTACGTTTATCGGCCCGTATGTATGGGGACTTTACAGTAAAAAAATTACAAAAATCGGCAGCTGGAGCGGTATGCTTGTAGGCTTCCTTGCCTCCATTGTTCCGGCAGTCGTTTCGGGATTTAATGCAAAATATGCGCCTGCATTCGGTATGTTTGCAATGATATGCTCGCTTATTATTACTCCTGTGGTAAGTATGTATACGCCAAAATATAGCAAAGATTTTATAGAAGGGATTTTTAACTGATGATTTGGGAAAAGGAAATTGAGTGTGCCAGTCGTAAAAAAATTGAGGAAATTCAGCTTGAAAGACTGAAACATTCTGTAACAAAGGCTTATGAGAATGTTCCGTTTTATAAACAGAAGTTTGACGAAATGGGAATAAAGCCGTCTGATATTAAAAGCTTAAAGGATATTCAAAAGCTTCCGTTTACGACAAAAACGGATATGAGAGATCAATATCCGTTTGGATTGTTTGCAGAGCCGATGAAAAATATAGTGCGTGTCCATGCGTCGTCAGGCACAACCGGAAAGCCTGTTGTTGCAGGCTATACGCGGTCTGACCTCAACAACTGGTCAACCGCTATTGCAAGAATTGTTTCCGCTGCAGGTGTCAGTGAGGAGGATATTGCACAGGTTGCGTTCGGATACGGATTGTTTACCGGTGGTTTCGGTTTGCATTACGGAATGGAAAAGGTAGGAACGACGATTGTTCCTATGTCAAGCGGAAATACCCAGAAGCAAATAATGCTGATGCAGGATTTTGGTACAACAGCTTTAATTGCAACACCGTCGTACGCTATGTACATATCAGAGGTTATTGAGGAGATGGGACTCCCAAAATCCAACTTTAAGCTTAAATACGGTTTGTTCGGCTCTGAGGGTATGAGTGAGGAAATGAGATCAACACTCGAAAAGCGTTTCGGCGCTTTGGTTACGACGAACTACGGTCTGACGGAGGTTATGGGACCGGGTGTCAGCGGAGAATGTGAATATAAGTGCGGACAGCATATAAACGAGGATATGTTTATAGTTGAAATAATTGATCCCGAAACAGGAGAGGTTTTGCCGTACGGAGAATCCGGCGAGGTTGTTATAACCACACTTGCAAAAGAGGCAATGCCTGTTATCAGATACAGAACGCGCGATATTTCATACTTGATTCCTGAGGAATGTAAGTGCGGAAGAACGAGTATGCGGCTTGCAAATATTCAGGGACGTACGGATGACATGATAATTATAAAGGGCGTAAATGTATTCCCGTCACAGATAGAAAGTGTTGTACTTGGATTTCCGCAGGTCAGCCCCAATTATCAGCTTATTATCAGAAGAAAGAATATGCTTGATAATCTCGAAGTTGTCGTTGAACTTGTAGATGGTAAGCTGCTTGAAAAGTTTAGTGAAATCGAAGCACTTGAAAAGGAAATGTCCGAGAAAATCCATAGTGTACTCGGATTGCGTGTAAAACTTAGACTCACTGAGCCTAAGTCTATAGAAAGAACTGCCGGAAAGGCAAAGCGTATAATAGATTTAAGAGGACAGGAATAAGCGAGGTATTGAAATGAAAGAGAAGAAATTATTGCTTGGCAATGCCGCGGTTGCAAGAGGCCTTTATGAAAACGGAGTAAGGGTAGCCTCTGCATATCCCGGAACACCGAGTACAGAAATACTTGAAAATGCGGTAAAATATGATGAAGTATATGCTGAATGGGCACCTAATGAAAAGGTTGCGACAGAGGTTGCAATAGGCGCTTCCGTTGCTGGAGCGAGAGCTTTTTGTGCTATGAAGCACGTCGGACTTAATGTTGCGGCGGATCCGTTGTTTACTGTCGGATACACAGGTGTAAACGGAGGACTTGTTATTGCTGTTGCAGATGATCCGAGTATGCACAGCTCACAAAATGAACAGGACAGCCGTCACTATGCCAAAGCGTCAAAGATACCGATGGTAGAACCGGCTGACAGCGGCGAATGTAAAGAATTTGTTGCTGCTGCGTATGAACTGAGTGAAAAATTTGATACACCTATGCTTTACAGGCTTACAACCAGAGTTGCACATTCACAGAGCATTGTTGAACTTGACGAACCTAAAAATATTCCGATTAAAGATTATGAGAAGAATATAGGCAAGTATGTCATGATGCCTGGAAATGCAAAACGCCGCCATCCGGAGGTTGAAAAACGTATTTCCGATATGACCGAATATGCCGAAACAACGCCGCTTAACCGTGTTGAATACGGAGATAAAAAAATCGGTATTATAACAAGCGGTATGTGCTATAACTATGTAAAAGAGGCGTTTGGTGATAGTGTATCTGTATTAAAGCTTGGTCTTGTATATCCTATGCCTGTAAAACTGATAAAGGACTTTGCAGCACAGGTTGAAAAGCTGTATGTAATAGAGGAGCTCGATCCTTTTATTGAAGAACACTGCCGCAATATCGGTGTAGATGTTATCGGCAAGGAATTGTTCCCGATTTGCTATGAGTTCAGCACAAAGCAGATTAAGGAATTGATTACCGGTAAAAAAGAAAATGATTTTTCAACGGCAGATGAGGCTGTGCCGGTACGTCCGCCTGTACTCTGTCCCGGATGTCCGCACCGTGGAACATTTTATGTGCTTAAAAAAATGGGGCTTAATGTTTGTGGTGATATAGGCTGCTATACCTTGGGTGCCGTTGCGCCGCTCGGCTCTATTGACTCTGTTGTGTGCATGGGGGCAAGCATAGGAATGTCATTTGGTATGGCTCTTGCAAGAGGTAAAGAGTTTGCTAAAAATACAGTTGCGGTTATAGGAGATTCAACGTTTATACATTCCGGAATAACCGGACTAATAGAGATAGCATATAACAAGGGTATAAATACAGTATTGATTCTGGATAATTCAATAACCGGTATGACAGGTCATCAGGATAATCCGACAACCGGTAAAACCTTAAAGGGAGAGGCTACTGTATCGGTTGACTTAGAGGATCTGAGCCATGCTGTCGGAATAAAGCGTGTTTCGGTTGTTGATCCGTTTGACCTTGAAAAGCTGCAGAGCACAATTAAAGAAGAACTTGCCGCAGACGAGCCGTCTGTTATTGTTGTTCAGCGCCCGTGTGCACTGCTTAAAAATGTTAAATTCCCCGGTCCGGTAAAGATTGACACCGATAAGTGTAAGCGCTGCAAGGCCTGTCTGAAGCTTGGATGCAGTGCGATTTCGGACAAAGGCGATCATATAGAAATAGATCAGACCTTGTGTAACGGATGCGGACTTTGCAGCCGTGTATGCAAGTTTGATGCTATACACTAAGAGAGGGGGATAAGAATATGGGTTTGTCAATTATGATAGTCGGTGTCGGCGGACAGGGAACGCTTCTTGCCAGCAGAATACTCGGCAATCTTGCACTTGCACAGGGACATGACGTTAAAGTGTCGGAGGTACACGGAATGTCACAGAGAGGCGGTTCTGTTGTTACATATGTCAAGTTTGGCGAAAAGGTAAATTCTCCGATTATAGATGAAGGCGGAGCAGATTTAATCCTTGCATTTGAAGAACTTGAGGCATACAGATATCTGCCCTACCTTAAAAAGGGAGGACGTATAATCTGCAATTCGCAGAACATAGATCCTATGCCGGTTATTACGGGAGCTATGGAGTATCCTGATAATATAATAGAAAAGATAAAGGAAAAGGACGTAGACATTATATCGGTTGACGCGGCAAAGCTTGCCGCAGAAGCCGGAAACATCAGAACGGTCAATGTGGTTCTGATAGGAGTATTGTCAAAATCTCTTTCAGTTCCGCAGGAGGAATGGGAAAGCGTTATCGCTTCAACGGTTCCGGCAAAGGTGGTAGATGTAAATATAAATGCGTTTCGTATAGGAAGAAATATATAATATAAAGGAGGATGTATTATGAGTATTAAACAGATTTCGGTATTTATGGAGAATCGGCCTGGACGTCTTGCGGAGATTACACGTGTTTTGGCAAAGAACAACATTGATATGCGTGCAATAAATATTGCAGATACAACTGATTTTGGTATTTTGCGTATGATAGTGAGCGAGCCTGACAGAGCAGAAAAGGTTTTACGCGATAATAATATGACGGCAAGCATAACAGATGTTATTGCTATTTCAATAGATGATAAAATCGGTTCGTTCAGTGATGTTATGTCTATTCTGGAGCAGGGTAATATCAGTGTTGAGTATATTTACTCGTTTATAGGAGAAAAGTCTGCCAAAGCAGGTATTGTTATCAGAACCAATAACGGAGAAAAGGCTTTGGAGCTGTTTGAAAAGAACGGAGTAAATATTTTATCTCCGGCGGATTTGGATGATATGAAGTATGTATAATAAAGAAGAATACATTTGCAGCACTTTTGGGGTAAGTCCCAAAAGTGTTCGCTTAATTGAAGAAACAGAAAAAGAGCTTGAAAAACAGTTTGAAAGAATAGACAAGATTGCCGAATATAATCAGTTAAAGGTTTTAAATGCTTTCAGAAAGAATCGTGTTTCATACGCGCATTTTGGCGAAACTACAGGTTATGGCTATGATGATTTGGGGCGTGATACTCTTGATAAGGTATACGCAGACGCATTCGGTGCTGGGGATGCACTTGTGCGGCACAGCATAGTAAGCGGAACTCAAGCGATAGCGAGCTGTCTTTACGGAGTTCTGCGTCCGGGTGATACGATGCTTTCGGTTGCCGGAGGTCCGTACGATACCCTTGAGGAGGTTGTCGGGATCCGCGGCGAGGGTGACAGCGGTTCTCTTAAAGACTTTGGTGTAAGCTATATCCAGGTTGATTTGAAGGATGACGGTACTGTTGACTTTGACGGTATTCGCAATGCTGTGTCAAGCCAAAAGATAAAGCTTGCGCTTATACAGCGTTCTTGCGGATATGCATGGCGTGATTCGCTTTCTGTTGATAAAATTGAAGAAATAATCAAATGCATAAAGGATACCGATTCTGATGTTATTTGTCTTGT
Organism: uncultured Eubacteriales bacterium; assembly: GCA_905205855.1. Lineage (GTDB taxonomy): Bacteria > Bacillota > Clostridia > Monoglobales > Monoglobaceae > Ructibacterium. Next base: position 7,713 of record CAJLFL010000075.1, read on the forward strand.
TGATAATTGCTATGGCGAGTTTGTTGAAACAAGAGAGCCGGTTCAGGCAGGTGCTGATATAATGGTCGGCTCGCTTATAAAAAACCCCGGCGGAGGTCTTGCACTGAGCGGCGGATATATAGCCGGCAGAGCGGATTTGATTGAAAAGATTTCATATCGTTTAACGGCGCCGGGACTCGGCAGGCATACAGGTGCAAGTCTTGGGTTTAACCGTAATTTGTACCAGGGCTTTTTTATGGCGCCGCATGTGGTCGGACAGAGTATAAAAACCTCAACTCTTTGTGCAGGGGTGTTTGAAAAACTTGGCTTTGATGTTTGTCCACGGTCTGACGCTTTAAGAACAGATATTATACAAGCAGTAAGGCTGAAAAATGCAGATAATGTTATAAAATTTTGTCAGGCAATACAAAAGGGTTCACCTATTGACAGTTATGTTACACCGGAACCATGGGATATGCCGGGCTATGATGAGCAGGTTATTATGGCGGCGGGAGCGTTTGTTCAGGGAGCTTCGATAGAACTTTCGGCAGATGCGCCGATATGTCCGCCTTATGCAGTCTATATGCAGGGCGGAGTGGTATATGACGCAGCAAAGGTTGGAATTTTGATGGCGGCAGACGCTGTAGGAGATGGTAAAGATGCCTAAAATGTGTGTGCTTGAAGATAATAAGATATGCAACGACTGCGGAGAGTGCAATTACTGTGATTTAAATCCTTTTAAAAAGTGTACCAACTGCGGAAGATGTATAGATGAACCGGATAAGGAATACAGAGAAATAAAAATTGATAAGGTTATTCTTCCCGGTAAAAAAAGAGGCGGCTGAATGATATGCACCCCAAAAGTTAGACACTTTTGGAGGTG